>DASPXM010000374.1:0-6135 GCA_035637295.1 Verrucomicrobiia bacterium | reverse complement strand
GGCTTGGCGGTGAGCGCGTCCCAGCGGGTCCAGTGGCGCCGAGTGACAAGCGCCGCAGCTTTCGCGAGCAGGCTGTTAAAAAAAGGCCTTCGATGCTTCGACGAGCTCAGCATGAACGGAACTCATTCATCAGACTTCTAGCGTCCCGTCCGAGAAAACCGCTATAAAAGTCAATTGTCATTCCGGGCAAGCTGGCGATAGCTAGCGCGACCCGGAATCCAGGAACTCCACGAACCTGGATGCCGGCCTCCGCCGGCATGCCGACGAGGAAGGCCACTGGATTCTCTAATGAACTTCTGGGCCAGGACACTAGAACGCTCATCGAAGGTTATCGTCTGAGCTCGATTTTTTCCGTGGCGAAGCGCTCTAACGTTTCTTCCTTCACCGTGACGCTCAAGCCGCGGGTTTTCAGTAGCGGCGCGCGGCCGCCGAAGCCGAAGGCGACGTTTTCGAACGTGACATCCTCCGCGAGGAGCCAATTGCCGAAGGAGCCTTCGGCGAAAGTTAGCTCGGGTAAATGGGCTGCAAAGATTCGACCCGCGGCCGACAGAATGCCAGTCTCGCCGACCTGCGCGCCGACTTGAATCTTGACGCCGGCCCCATGCGCGAGCTTGGCGATGGCCAGGCTGCCGCTGACGCCGCCGTTTTTCGACAGGCGAATGTTGAAGAAGTCGCAAGCGCCGAGCTCGATCAGCCGACGCGCTTGATCCATGGTTACGAGCGACTCGTCAGCCATGACCGGGACTCCCGACTGTTCGCGCACGTGTTTCATGCCGACCAGATCAGCAGCGCGCACCGGCTGCTCGATCGCCTGCAGCTTGAACGCCGCCAGCCGGCGCAATTGCGCGACCGCTTCGTCTGTGCTCCAGGCGCCGTTGGCATCAGCGCGTAACTCGACGTCGTCGCCGACAACTTTTCGAACCGCTGCGAGACGAGCGACATCATCGGCTGTGCCCACTTTCACTTTGATCTGGCGCAGGCCCAAGCGCGCCATCCGTTTGGCTAGCGCCGCCGCATCCTTCGGAGCGTCGGCCGAGATCACGCCGCTGTAGACGACTTCATAACGGACAGGAGTGAGCAACTCGGAAAGCGACCCATAGTCGCGGCGCAAGCTCCAATCGAGCAGCGCGAGTTCTAGAGCGCAGAAGGCCGCGTTCCAGGCAATGACGGGTCCGTTCTTGCCATCCCTCCGCGTCCACTCCGGCAGCACGGAACGTAGATATTCAAAAGTTTCCCAGCCGGGCGCGAAAGCTTCGCCGAAGAGCTTCGGCGCCAAGTCATCGCGCAGGCGCGCGACCATCGATTCCGTGATTTCACCCGTGACGTAGGATCGAGGCAGACTCTCGCCGAAACCGACGCAGCCATCCTCGTCCGTCACTTTGATGATCACCGCGTCGCTTTCTTCGCGGCTTTGAAGCGCATGTTTAAACGTCTGGTGGAACGGGATGCGGAGCTGGTAGATAGTGAGCGATGCGATGCGCTTCGCTTTCGCCGGAACGGCTTTGATGCGGCACCTGTGTTTTGAGCGCAGCGGAAAGTAATGTCTCACGAAAAGATTATCGCCCAACGTGGCGGTTGCGATCTGGTTAAACAAATCGTCGGAAATTTGATGAAAATCCAAGTAATCTCGAATCACTGTCAAAGCTTCCTCGGCGTGGCGGATATCCACTTCGGAGTGAAGCTCAAACCAGCGCAGCGCGGGCTTGGGGATTGCGTAATGGCTGGTGAGAGCGCCGGCGATCTCGCTCGAGCAACGTGAGAGCATAAATTCAAAGCTCATAGTTTCGAGCAGCACGGCAAGACAAAGCTCGCGCAAAGTCGCGACCGGCACTCGTGTGGCACAGAAGATCGCTAATTTTTCCCGAGCATGAATCACCAACCCTGCGATTTCGTCCTCGGAGAATTCCATCCCGCGCGCCATTTCCAGGAGCAACGCGGAGTGGGGCTTTTCCTCTTCCGAGCGGCCCATTTCCTCCAGCAGGTTTTCCTTGAGCAGGTCAGAGGCACTTGACGGCAGTGAAGCAAAGCAAAGGGCGACGATATGCGAGGACAGGTAATGCGTGCGAAAAACGTTGCAGATGAACTCACGCGCAGCGGCCGGCCCGGCGCGTCCTAAGACGAGCTCGCAATATTCAGCAGAATCGCGAAATTCTTTTGTTGCGTTGTCAAAGGCTTTGCTAATTCGCTCGGCGAAGATCATCTGGGCCTCCCAGCGTAAAAACTCGGGAAATTGATGGAAGAACGAATCATTAGGCGGGTTTTTGCGTGTGCTCCAGAGCCATCGCTTTCACTTTTTTTAAATCCACTTTGCCGGAGCCGAGCAGCGGGATGGAGTCGATCAGATGGAGATTTTCCCGTTTTGGTATCCACAGTTTCGGCAGTTCCGATTGATTCAACTTCTCCCAAAGCTCCTCTTTCTTAATGCCGTTCTGGGCGTAAAAGGCGATCAATTTCTCGCCGCGCTGCTCGTCCGGAATGGCCGTGACCACTGAGGCCGCGCTGCCCAGCACGCCGTTGATCACTTCTTCGATCTTCATATGCGGCACCATCTCGCCGCCGATCTTGCTGAAGCGTGACAACCGATCAGTGATGCGAATGAAGCCGTCTTCGTCGACGCTGGCGATATCGCCGGTGACATACCAGCCGCCCCGCAGCGCTTGCTCGGTGAGATGCGGTTGTCCGAGATAGCCGAGCATCAGGTTCGGTCCCTTCACCAGCAACAGTCCTTCTTCGCCGGGAGCGAGCGGTTGTTCCGTTTCTGGATCGACAACCTTTACCGTTACGCCGGGAATTGGATGACCGACGGTGCCCGGCTTGTTGCCGATTTGCTTTTCGTTGCCATGGACGACATCGAGATTATTGACCGAAACCACCGGCGCGAGCTCAGTGCAGCCGTAGCCTTCCAGGATCGTCAGACCGAATTTCTCCTGGTACCCCTTGGCAACCTGTTCGCGGAGCTTTTCGGCGCCCGCGATGAGATAGCGGAGCGAGGCAAACTCTTCTTTCGTGCAACGTCTCAAATAGCCGGCATAGAAGGTCGACGTGCTGATGAGCAGCGTCGCTTGGTATTTCTGAACCGTTTCGCCAATCGTCTTCGCATCGATGGGATTGGGATGGTAGACAACGCCGAAGCCGGCGAGTAACGGCAGCCAAAGCGTGCCGGTAAAGCCGAAAGAATGAAATAGCGGCAGCACTCCCATGATCCGATCGTTGGCTGCGAACTGAATGACCTGGGCAATGCCTTCGACGTTGGACACGATATTACGGTGCGATAGCATCACGCCTTTGGGCGCGCCGGTGCTGCCGCTCGAGAAGATCACCGTGGCGAGATCGTTAGCCCTCTGGGTTTTCGCGTATCGCTGCTTTAACCAGCGCGCGGGCAGCAGGGCTATCAGCGTTCCAAGCGTTTTGTCCAACGCTCCGAATGTCTTTCTGATTTCTTCGAGAAACACCATGCCGTCTACGGTTTCGAGATTTGCCTTGCTCAAGAAAACCCGAGACGTAACGATTGTCTTGATATTACATTGGGCGACAGCTGAAGCCACGGACTCGCTGCCGGCGGTAAAATTCAGATTCACCGGAACTTTTCCGGCCAGAAGAATTGCGATATTCACCAGCGAGCCAGCGACCGAGGCGGGCAAGATAACGCCGATCGTCGTCTCCGTGGGGCAGTTCTTTTTTACCCAGCGCGCGAGCAGGAGCGCGCCAATCAAGGTTTTTCCGTAAGTAAGCTCCGTGCCGGTGGTATCGGCCATACAGAAGGAAAACCAATGCCGTTTGGCGACCTCGATGAACCTGGCGTGGAGCAGGTCGCCGGCACTACGGCGGTATGCAAAGGCATCGCTTTCAAGTTCCAGGACAGCGTTACGGACTTGGTTGACGCTCGCCGCGGACCGCAACGGCGCGCCAAATGAAACCGTCACCGGATAGGAAAACTTTTTTGGCCACTTCCAAAAAAAGCGCCCTTCCTTAAAGCTAAAGACGCTGCCCCAGAGCTGATCCAGATGAACCGGAATAATCGGAATGTTTTTGCCTTCGACAATTTTTTCGAAGCCGCGCTTGAACGGCAGCAGGTGACCCGTGCGGCAGATCGCTCCCTCGGCGAAGATGCAGACGACATGGCCCTTGTCCAGCTCATTGCGCGCACGCTTGAGCGACTCGACGATGTCGCGCCGATTGGTCGTCGAAACCGGAATGGAATGCATCAGGCGGAAAAACCAGTTGAGCCCCTTTAGATCGTAATAGTCGCGGTGCAGCATGAAACGGACGAAGTGGGGCATCGATGCGCCGATCAGCAATGCGTCGACAAAGGAGACATGGTTGGACACTAACAAGGCCGGACCTCGCTGCGGAATATTCTGCTCACCGACAATTTGAATGCGGTACAGCGTGTGGGTGAACAGCCAGAGGACAAAGCGGACAAAATAATCGGGTATCAGAAAGAGAATCACCAGAGTTCCGCCGAGCGTGACTAAGCCGGTGAACAAGATGATCGAATCGGGAGAAAGCTGCAGCGGCGTTTTGAGTATCCAATGGGTAGCGGCAGCGAGAAACATTCCGATGGTATTCATGAAATTATTCGTCGCGATGAGTTGGCCCTTTTCCTCTTTGCCGCTTCTCTGTTGGAGTAGTGCGTTCAACGGGACGGCGAATAATCCCGCCGAAAAGCCCAACAGGACCAGAGAAATCGCCGTCAACGGGTACGATGGTGCGGAGAGCGCGACCAAGCCGAGGCAAACTCCCATGGCAATAGAGCCCAACGGGACGAGACCCAATTCAATGTGATCGCCTGAGAGGCGGCCGGCGGCGAGACTACCAAGACCGATACCAATGGCCAAAAAGGTGCCTAGCAGAGTTACATGAGCGTCGGTCAGCGCTAAGAGTTCTTTGCCAAAGAAAAGCATGTCTATCTGAATAAGAGCACCGAGAAACCAGAAGTAGGAAATACCAAGGACCGTCAGCCATAGTGGCCGCTCTTCACGCAGACGGCGCAAACCGTCGTAAATTTCCTCGAACGGATTGAGACGCAATAGCTTTGCTGCGCCCGAGGCAGAAACTCGGGGAATGCGCAAACTTGTTGCCATGCCAGTGATGGCAATGATCAGCAGTAGAACGCCAATCCATGGGAGATTATCCTTCCAGGCATCGAAGACGGGTCCGCTAAGCGATGTGCCAAGAATGATCGCGACGAAAGTGCTCATTTCGAGAAGCCCGTTACCCCGTGAAAGGTCTTTTTCCGGAAGCATTTCCGGCAGGATGCCGTACTTGGCCGGGCTGAAAAATGCGGCGTGGAGTCCCATGAGAAAGACGATGCCGAGCATGGACTCAATATGACCGGTGAAGAACGCAGCGAGAGCTAAAATCATGATGATGATTTCAAAGCCTTTTACGGTGATCAACACGCTGCGTTTGCTGAATACGTCGGCCAGATGACCCGCGTAGCCGGAAAACAGGGCGGACGGTAGAATAAATAGGACAGCGATCATTTCGACGTAATAATTGTGAGAGGTGGTGATTGCTGCATGGTAGGCCACGAGCGAAACTACCATCTTAAGAAAATTATCGTTGAACGCGCCGAGGAACTGAGTCCAGAAAAAGGGCAGGAAACCTTTCAATTTCAGTGTGTCAGCGTAGTTGCCGGCGGCCATGATTGCATCCCAGCTTACTAATCTCCGAATTCTTCGGCAATAACGAAATGTAACGCAAGTGAACCAACACTACGGAAGCCCGAAACAAAACAAGTAGGATTTGAGATCGATCTTGACACGGAAGCTTCGAAATTATTTGTCAAACGACTTTATCAGATAGTCTGTAGCCGATCGTTAGTGTTCATCGTCCTTCAGCATCGATCTCGGTTGAAGACATAGCCAACGTCTTTTCAGCGGTTTCGTAAGCAGTTAATCGAATTGGCAACTTCGCTGCAACATGACATAATCGGCGCGCCATGGAAATCATCCAGCTCAAAGTCCCTCAGTGGGGGAAATACGAAGGTCTGCTCCACGGCTTCATGGGACGGCGCGGCGGCAGGAGCATCGGACCGTACGCTGGGTTGAATATGTCCTATCGGGTCAGCGACGATCCGAAGGTGGTCAGTCAAAACGTCTGCGACATGAAGTTGGCGGTGGGAATTCACGA
>DASPXM010000373.1:0-8529 GCA_035637295.1 Verrucomicrobiia bacterium | reverse complement strand
GAGGTCGAAGCCCCGCGTAAACGCGATCACGCGCATTCATGCCCGCATGGCTAACATCTTCTCGGTGACCGACCGCAAGCTCGAGCCGGTGCACAATCACGGCAGCTTTTTCGCCGGCGGCGTGCCGGTCTTTTCGACCCCAGATCTGATTTCGACAGCGAAATTGGGTGATGAAGTGGCTCAAGGCCTCGGCGATAAGCCGGCTATCCTGCTCAGAGGCAATGGCCAGGTCACTGTCGGCAGAACTATTCCCGAAGCGGTCATGATGGCGATCTACTTGGAGGAAGCTGCCGAAGTTCTCTATGGCGCGCTGCAGATTGGCGCACCAATCCCTTTGACGCCGGATGAATCAAAGCAACGCCAAATCGAAGCCCTGCCACCTGTCGACCTGGAGCGAGCGTGGAATTTTTTCAAGCGCCGCGCGGAGAACAGCTAATGCGGCGTATGACACTGACGAACTTACTCGAATTGGCGTCCGGCCGCACCAGGAGGAGCGGGTTTGAAACCCGCCCGCCCCTACACGCCGGATGTTGGTTAGGCGGTCACGAATCGTCCGAGAAACTTGTGAAATGAACTACCCCGCAGCAAGCTGACGGGGTATCAGAACATAGCGATGAGATTTTATCCCAAAGGCGTCACCCCCGAATGTTTTAATCGGGGGTCCAGTCCCGGTCTCGCCTCAATTCCCGATAGAAGCATTCGGGAATGACGGACTCTAAGAGATCTCGAAATAGCTCTTTACGTAGCAAGCTGCGGGGAATCAAACCCGCAGTGATTAAAAAAACACGGCACCCAGAGTGTGAGCGCCGTGCTTAAAGGGTTCGAGCGCGCGACTATTTGCCGGCGACTTCGAAGTTAACCTTCGCTTCTTCTTTCGCCTTGACCGTCACCTTTTGCGTGTTCTTGCCAAGTTTTTCGTGCCAAACTTCGACCGTGTAGCTGCCCGGGGGAACATCGGTCAGTTTGAAACTGCCCGAGTTATCGGTCACGGCGAAGTAAGGAGTTTCCGTGGCCACGAGCCAACCGTGCATCCAGCCGTGCACGTCGCATTTGACTTCAATCACTTCGGGCTTATCGACCTTTACTTCCAAAGTTTTTTTGAATTTCGGCTGAGCCTGGTTAAACGGGCTGTTCACCTTGCTGTAGGAGTGCACGTTGTGGAGAATCCCGTCGGGGTTCAAGATCTCGATGGCGGATCCGGCTGGAAATGCCAAAACATGCGGATGATATTCGCACTCCTTTTGATCGAGAGTGACTTTCTTGACTTCGATCTTCTTGCCCTTTTGAATGTCCGTGATGGTCACCACGGCATTTGCCAGATTGCCATTATTGACCACCAACGACTGGTCTACCTTCGGCGTCTTCCCGCAAACTTCTTTATCCTTGCTAACATCCAATTTCTTTGGTGCGGGAGCGGTCCCTTTGAATTTCACGGTTCCGGAAATGCTGCCGCCGTCCTTCACATCGCCGCCTTGATAAGCCGCCATAGCGGTTATCGGCAAGGCCACCAGAGCCGCCGACAAAACTATTGAGCCCAGTTTTTTCATAACTACCTCCTTCACCATAAGCCTAACATTTAATTTGACGAAATTTTAACACCGGTTATTCACTATTTCACCGGCTTGGCCTTCGCCACCACAGCGGGCGCCGTCGGCGCTGGAGCACCTTTGCCGATACTCATCAAATAATCCCGCAACGCCTCGATCTGCAAATCCTCTTTACCGCCTAAGATATTGTCAGGCCCGCCGGGATAAAAAGACGGCATTTTAGTTCCCGGCTGAACTTTTTGCGGATCCTTGAGCCACTTCAAGATCCAGTTCGGATTCAATCGCTGGCGCGCCAGCGTCAGATCGGGCGCCCATCCCTCCACCGGTCCTTCAGGTTTCTTGTCCCCTTGTTGATGGCAGCTGAAACAATTGAAGTAATCCTTCGAAACGAGCTGCTTCGCCGCATCGATATGTTCCGGCGGAATCTTCTTATCATCGATATACGCGAACGGAATTTCCACCTTCGAAAGACCATTAAAATAGCTTATCAGTTGGTTCGTATGTTCGTCGGAGAGACCGAACGTAGGCATCCGAATTTCAAGCCAAGGACGTATCGGTATGGGCGCCTTCAAGAAGCCAAAAAACCAGTTCGATTGTACCTTTTCGCCCTCGCCATTGAGCACGGGCGGCGCCAGCGTTACATTTTCCTGATAGTATTTGCGAATGAATCCGCCGCGCTTTTCAATCTCGTGGCAACCGACGCAATTATACTGCTGCATCAGGCGACGTCCTTCGACCACTTGTTGCACTCGTAGCCCCTGGTCCGCCAGATATCGCTGATTGACTTTGCGCTCGCGGAATCCGCCGAGCAACATGCGCAGAGCCTTGATGTCCTCATCGGCAAGATCGAACTGCGGCATCACCTGCTCGATTCGTTCCGTCGCATAAATGCGTGGTGTTTTCAGTTTGTTATAGGTCCAGTCATCCCAGGTTTCCTTGATATCCGTTCGGTTGCCAAAGAAAAGTTCCTCTTTCGGCTTGGAACCAAAAGTACTCAGTTCGGCGCCGATGCGCGACTCCTTCTCCATGCCTTTGATTTCATGGCAACCGAAGCAGCCCCACTTGCGCACCAGCGACTCGCCGCGCTTGATATTTTTCGGGTCGGCTAGCTTTTCTTCAATTCCTGTCACGGCATCCGACTTGGCGCCCAAAGTCATCAGGTAAGTCGTAATTGCGATCGCTTCATCGTCAGTCAGACGCAGACTGGGCATCCGAGTGTCGGGCGAAAAACCGCGTGGGTTTTTAAGCCAATGGTAAACCCACTGAGGCCCGACTTTGGCGGCGATGTCCTTCAAATTTGGAACCAGATCTTTTTCTTTGCCCAGCGGCGTGGAAAATTCACCTTCGGCAAAACCGTGACAGCCTTTGCAGCCGATGGTTTCGACGAGCTTTTTACCTTTGCCAACCTGGTTTTGATCACCCTCGCGAAATCCCGCAGGGATCGGATGCTCCTGTGTCCACGTGTCGCCTTCTTCCCTGGACTGCGACCAGATGAAAGATGCGATCGCAATCGCATCGTCCTGTTTAAGATCGAAATTCGGCATCCGCGTGCGCGGGCGGAACTTGTGCGGGTTTTCAATCCAGCGCACTATCCAGCTGGGCTCGACCTTGGCACTGATCTTGAGCAGACTCGGCGCAATCTTCGGAATATTTTCGTAGCCCTTGACCAGATGGCATCCCGTACAGCCGATCTGTTCGAAAAGCCTCTGACCTTCGGCGAGGAGCGGCGCATCCTCGGCAAATTTCTGCACGTCGAGATGACAAGATGTACAACTCGACTGGGCTTTGGCACCGCGCAGCAACGGGGCCTCCCACAGATGAAATTCGCCGTGGGCCTGTTCTTTACTGTTGACGGCGACGCCCTGGCCTTCATGGCAGCCGGTGCAACCGAATTTTTCCGGTGGATGAGCGTTATCGGCCAAGAGAACTTCGCGCCGCGGATGCGTCTTAAAAGGATGGGCTTCTTTTTCGAAACCGGGGCGATTGATCGCCAGATGGCAAGTTTGACAACGATCGACGCGCGCCACCGGCTGATCAAACCGGTTGCGGTCGAACTCGTCTAGGGACACTTGCTGAATTTTAGGAATCTTGCAACAGAAGGAAACCGGCCCGAGTTTGAGCATGACGTTTTCCATCACCCGGATCCATTTATCGCGCTCAGCCGTAATCTTGCCGAGCTCATCCTCGATCTCTTTAGTGGTCGAACGGATCTTTTTGATTTCCTCTCTGAGCTGCTCGCGTCGCGCGTGCGCGGGCTCTAGTTGCTTATCCAACTGGGCCTTCCTCTTGTCGAGCTCGGCGATTTCTTCTAGATAGGGTTTCGGATCGCGTTTTTGCTGGACTGCGTGATCGTGTTCGTACCAGGCTTCTTCCAATTCGCTTTTAACGTCCTTAACTTTTTGATCGATCTCTTGGAATTTAACCGTCGCCTGCTTTTCTTCGCTTTCCAGGGCCTTGAGTTTCCTGCCTAAATCGCCGTTGGATAGACTCGACTGGCGTTCGGCGAGCTTCTTAGCTATCTCTTGATACTTCGAATCGGCCTGGAGTTTTTTGTCTTCTTCAGCGTAAGCTGCTTGGGCTTTGCTATAGTCCAGACGAAAAAAACGCGCCTGGATGCCTTTCCACGGCCGCCGCGTGACGTTGTCGTCCAAAAACGCCCATAAAGACAATGCCACGAGCAAAGCGACGCCGATAACAAAGACACTGCCGTAGGATTTTTTCTCTTCTTGCTGGTCGACGCCTCGTTCCGCCATCCCGACTCCCTTATGCTGTCTTCCGCTCCAGCGTGCGGCCCAACGAAAAAACCCCGACACCGATTAACGCCAGTACGATTTCTTCAGCCATCGAAGAATTTTTCATGATGCCCACGAACAGGGCATAGCCGATATCGGCAAGCCCCAATGCTTGAAGAATCTTCGCCACGTAGAACATTTAAATGTTGATCCAAGGAGTGACTAAGACATACTTGACATTGAACAGCAGTCGCAGGGCCATTTTTGCGGGAAGCGAAAACATCAAAGCAATGAGCGCCGCCACGATTGAAAAACGCACCATGCCCCAGCGCTCGAGAAATTCTTTGCCTTTGATCTTTAGAACGAAAAGGTAAAACCCTGATATGGCAGCGACAAAATAACCGCCGATCATCACCAGACTGAACACCGCCGACCACCAGTAATTGCGAAACCCGACGAGATAAGGCAGATCGACGTTGGTCAGCGCCACGACCTTATGCGGATCCCATTTCTGCCACGGCCAGAATAGGTTCCATCCGGGACCGCGAAAGAAAGTTCCGATGATGATCATACTAACCCAGAGGATGTGGAATCCGAAAACAAAAGTGAGGATCTCCCATTTGCGGTCCTTGAAACAGTAGTAGCCGTTTCCTTTTGGATTGATATCGATAAACGGGATCACCATCAGGCCGACAATGATGAGACTCGGCAGCACAACGCCTGCGTGCCAAGGATCAAAGTAAACCAGCATCTCTTGCAAGCCAAGAAAATACCAAGGCGCCTTCGACGGATTCGGCGTGCGCGTCGGGTTCGCCGCCTCTTCCAACGGTGCGTCGACCACCAGGGCCCATAAGGTCAATCCGACGAGGACAAATAGCGCGCAAAGAAACTCCATGCGCACCAGGTGCGGCCAAGTATGAACCTTGTCATCAACCGGAAGTTTTTTTTCGCGAGCGACCTCTGCCATTTGCGTGCCTCGAATTTGAATTGCCTATAGAGAGGGACCGGAAAAGCCGTCACGGCGAATGCGCCAGAAATGCACGGCCATTAGAATACTGGCGACGAGCGGGATAAAGATGCAGTGCAAAATATAGAAGCGCAGCAGCGTGTGCGGGCCGATTTCGCCGCCGCCGAACAAGAATGCGCGAGCGTCGTAGATCGGATTGGCGCCGACGAAATCCGCGAACGGACCTTCGTAGCCCAACAGCGGCGTAGCGCGCGCCATGTTGGAACCGACGGTAACGGCCCAAATCGCCAGCTGATCCCACGGCAGGAGATAGCCGGTAAAACTCAAAAGCAGCGTCAGCACCAGCAAGAGCACGCCGACAATCCAGTTAAACTCACGCGGCGGTTTGTACGAGCCGGTGAGAAAGACCCGAAACATATGCAGCCAAACGAACACGATCATCGCGTGGGCCGACCAGCGATGCATGTTGCGCATCAGCATGCCGAAAGGCATATCGAATTCGAGATACTTCATGTCCGCGTAGGCATACTCGGCCACAGGGCGGTAGTAAAACATAAGGTAAATACCGGTCACCACGGTAACCAGAAACATCAAGAACGTGAGACCGCCCATGCACCAGGTAAAACGCATGCGGACCGCATGGCGGCGCACCTTGGCCGGATGGAGATGAAGAAAAACGTTCGCGGTCACCATCATTACGCGGTTACGCGGCGTGTCTTCGTAACCGTGGCGAAAAATCGATCTCCAAACGTGACTCTCAACGATATCGGTTTTGATCTTATCGAAAAGGCTCATGTGATTATCCGTTAAACCTTGATGACACTGTCGGCATACTGCTCATCGGGCTCCGTGCCGGGAGCCATTTTGAAAACTTTGCCCTTATCGACGACGAGCTGGCCGTCGTCGCCGACCGTCACTTTGAAGCGGTCGAGCGGCCGCGGCGCCGGCCCTTCGAAGTTCAAGCCGGTTTTGAAGAAGCCGCTACCGTGGCAGGGGCACTTAAATTTATTTTCAGCGTTCAGCCAGCGCGGGGTGCATCCAAGATGGGTGCATTTGGCGAAAATTGCGTAAATGCCCCTTTCCTCGCGCACGATCCAGACGCGCTGATCCTGCTTGTACTTCTCGCTGACCTCCCCGACCGCATAATCGGAAGGAAAACCAGCCTTAAAGCTTGAAGGCGGCTGGAACAGCACGCGCGGGAACGCCGAGCGGATAAAACCTAAAAGAGTCAAACCGCCGAAGATGCCGACCCCGCCCCATCCGAGCCGCGTAAAAAAGTCTCGCCGCGACCAAATTCCTCGTTTCTCTTTCGCCTGCTCTGCCATAATCTATCCTTTAAACCAGCTGATCAGGGCGCCCCAAACTACAAAGATCACCCCACCGAGCATCAACACCAACCCGACCGGCCCAAAAATAAATGACAACCCGGCACCCAAAACAAATAACAGTACGCCGGTTCCCAGGGGATTGAACGGCGCCGGAGCCGATCCCGCCGCGCCTGCTTCATCGGCGCCCTTGTGGATGAACTCCTCGCGGATAAGCGCGAATGCCAGCTCTTTGAGATCCTCGCGCCGTTCAGGGTCGGCCCCCTGAATCAGACGACCAAGCTCTTGAGCTAACCTTTCGATCTCTTGTTCACGCGCTTCGGGCGCTAAATTGGCAGGATCAGATGTCACCTGAGATTAGAATTGTTGATTATTATAGAAATTTTTCTTTGTCAACCAATACACCGTCGCACGCTGCCTATCGGCTGAGCAAAACCATGGCGGTTACGGCCACCCCTTTGCCTTGGCCAGTCCAACCAAGCTTCTCCGTAGTCGTTGCCTTGACGCTTATCCTGCTTTCGGCAACGTTACACAGGCTGGCAACGCTTTTTCTGATCCGCGAGTAGTGCGGCGAAAGTTTGGGTCGCTCGGCAACCACGGTCACGTCGGCATTGACGAGCTTAAAACGCATCCGGCGCATGATGCGAAGCACCTCCGCCAACAGTTTGCCGCTCGCGATGTCTTTGTAGCGGGGATCGCTATCGGGAAAATGCGTGCCGATATCGCCGTCGGCCATGGCGCCAAGAAGCGCGTTCATCAGCGCATGCAATACCGCGTCGGCGTCCGAGTGCCCGGCAAGGCCTTTGCTGTGGGGAATTTCGACTCCGCCTAAAATGAGCTTGCGGCCGCGGCGAAAACGGTGGACGTCAAAGCCGTGACCGATGCGAAATTCCTTTGGCATGACTGAGAACCTTGATCCTTTTTACTTCACGCCGGCATCATCCCCCGAAGCTTAGGAACAATCAATCGCCTGCCGTCGGACCGCCGCTCGAATCCATTGCCGAATTCATGGTAGTGGTTCATTTTCAATCCACCATGACCTTAAAATTGAGAAAGATTCCTCGCTTTGCTCGGAATGACGACTACATAAGCCATGTGTCATCTCGAACAAAGTGAGAGATCTTTCCCAAGCTGAACCATTCCCAAATTCATGCATGGCTGGAGTTGATTAACACCTTGGGGTATAATCCGTCGCAAGCAAGAATCAATGCTATTACGAATGCTCTTTATCTTCCTGTTGCTATTCGTCGCGCTGCCACTTTACACGGTGCTTTCCGGACAAGCGCCGTTGGGTCGTGATTTCCGCACCGCTGATCGTTCCAGCGCCGGCATCGCACCGAGTGCTGAGACTACTGCCGAAGCCGTCGTGCAAGTCTATTACGCGCGGGCGCTCAACTGGCGCGGCATCTTCGGTGTCCATACCTGGATTGCCACCAAACCGGAAAATGCCGCCGAATACACCATTCACCAAGTCATTGGTTGGCGCTTATATCGCGGTCTTCCCGCCGTGGCTTCTGCGCCGGGAATTCCGGACGGTCGATGGTTCGGTAACGAACCCACGCTCGTCACCGAGCTCAGGGGCGAGTCTGCCTCCCTTGCCATCCCCAAGATCATCGCAGCCGTCGCCAGCTATCCTTATCCGAACGAATACAAAGTTTGGCCGGGCCCCAACAGCAACACCTTCATGGCCTATATCGGGCGACAGGTGCCCGAACTCCACATGGATCTTCCGGCAACAGCCATTGGCAAAGACTATCCAAGCAACGGCTCTTTGCTGGACCGCACGCCCAGCGGCACGGGTTACCAGCTCTCGATGTTGGGAGTGCTGGGGCTGTCGATGGCCCGTGAAGAAGGCGTCGAACTGAACTTGCTCGGCCTGAACTTCGGTATCGATTTTTACAAGCCTGCTTTGAAGCTGCCGTTCATCGGCCGGATCGGCGCTGGCGAACACTAAGCGG
>DASPXM010000372.1:0-8887 GCA_035637295.1 Verrucomicrobiia bacterium | reverse complement strand
TGGACGTCGCTCCGACCGATGAAGATCATTTCGACTTTCAAATTCTCCGCGTTGTAAAAGCCTTTTTTCAGGCCGACATAAAATGGCAGGTAGAAGAGTGTCTTCGACGTCATGCCGACCTTCAACGATTGCGCGGTCGCGGTGAGGTCAAATCCCGCCATAAGCATGATGACGAGCAATAGCAAGATAAATTTATGGTTCATCGCGTATCCCTCCGGTTTAGAAAGGAAGCTCTGCGAGCACAGCGATTCATCGCAATCTAATTCATTCGTTTCTAACTTGACAAGAACTCACCATAGATTGTACGCCAGGTGCGAAGGGAAACGAGCTTATGAAGATGATAATCAATGCTTTGCTAGTCACGTTCCTCGTTTCTTCGGCTCACGCCAATCCTTACTTAGCCAAGCCCGGCGAAACACCTGTCACCGCGCGGGCAGCCACTTGTGCGATCACCGGAGGTTTCATTCATCTCTATGCGGCGCTCGATAATGGGTTATTCGACAAATACGGCATGAAGGTCGAGTCCGTTTCAATCCGCGGCAGCGGTGTGGCCTTAGCCGCGTTGGCCGCTGACGAAATCCAATTTCTTTACTGCGCGGCGGATGCAACGATACCCGGCATGGCCGCAGGCAGCGACGCAAAATTAATCGCTTCACCGCTCGTCGGTCTGCCCTGGGTCCTGCTCGCGCGGAAAGATGTTAAACGACCCGAAGACTTGAAGGGCAAGAGCATTGCCGTGACGCGAGCCGGCGACTTGACCTTCAGACTGGCGCGCGCCCTGCTCAGGAAGTTCAACCTGACGGAAGAAGAAGTGAAGCTCCGTACTGTGGGCGGCACCGGCCAGGTCGAACCGTTCAACGCCATGCATGCCGGAATCGCGGAAGCCGCTCTGGTCACGCCGCCGCTCGATGTCCGCGGGCGTCGCAATGGTTTCAATTTGGTTTATCGTCTGAATGATCTCGGCGTACCCGCAGTCTACAGCTCGCTCCATACTAACGCGAAGTCGCTCAAAGAGCGTCCCGCGCTGGTGCAGAAATGGGTCGCCGCACTGGCAGAATCGATCTATTTTGTCGAAAAGAATCCGGATAAAGGTAAAGCCGCTGTAAGTAAAGCGCTCAAGCTCGATGATCAGGATGCGCTCCAATCGGCATACGAAGCCTACGCCAAATTGCTGGTTAACCGTCGCTTGGTGGTGCCCGAGAGTACTGTGACCGGCGTCATTGAGATCGCGCGCGAGCAAGGCACCAACGTGCGCCGCAAAGCAGCTGAGATGATCGACAACCGCTTCGCCGAGGATTTGAACAAAAGCGGTTTTCTCAAAGAAATATGGGGCGCAGAGCTCTCACGTTAATTACTAGGAGAAATTCGATGGTAACCGGCGATCAGTTCGTTGTGGTCTGAGCCCTTCATTCGTGTTGTTTCAAGGTCGGACTAACCTAAGATCTGTTTGGGTCTCCCACAATTATTTGCCACGCCAAAATCTACGGCGATAAGGAGGCCCGGCAATTTCCGCGATCAGCAGAGCCGCCGATCCTCGTTGCACGAACGTCAAAAATGCTACGGCGCAGAACGGAGGCAGGCGCCGTTAGAGACATGATCATTTCTCGAACGGCGCTCTGCGCGGAAAAAGTGTGCGACTATTTATTCAACGATTAGAGATTCAAGAGCTTCGCTGCGTTTTCGCCGCAGATTTTTTCCTTCTGTCTCTGCGTCAGATCCTTGCGCTCCATGATTCCCGACACCGTGTGAGGAAACTCGGAGTCGAAGTGCGGATAGTCCGTGGCCATTAGGATATGATCCTCGCCGACTTCTTTGAGCGACTGAGTCATATCGCCTTCGTCAGCCTCACAGGTAACGTAACAGTTGCGCTTGACGTACTCCGACGGCGGCATCTTGAGCTCACCGGAGATCTGCGGAAAATCCTTGGCCCATTCCCAATCGTCATCCATCCGATGCATCCAGTAGAGCGGCCATTCCGCGCTGCACTCGAAGAACGCGACTTTGAGCTTGGGAAATTTTTCGAATACGCCGCCGAGCACCAGCGCGACCAACGCCGGCGTGCAGTTCATCACACGGCCGAGCACATGGGTCTTGAAGAAATTATCGAAGCGATCGGTCAACTCGCCGTTGCTATTCGGATGACAAAAAAGCGGCACACCCAACGCTTCAGCAGCCTGATAATAGGGATAGAAACTCGGGTGATCGACGTTGCGCCGACCGATGTAGGGAACTAGATGACTGGCCTTGAAGCCCAATTCTTTCACGCAACGCCGCAACTCGGTGGCCATTTCTTCCGGACAGCCCGCGGGCGCCATCGCGACTGGTAGAAAGACATCTTCATGGCCTTTGACTAATTTCTTGACCCAGTTATTGTAGGACTGGGCACAGACCAATCCCAAACCGCCGACGTTTTCCGTGGCGACGTTGATTCCTGTGGGAAAAAGCACCTGTTTTTGAATGCTTTCCTTCTTGATGTCGTTGAAACGAAACTCCATGTCGTGGCCGGCGATTTGCCGCGCCGCGATCTCACCGTTGCGCCAGTTGACCTTGGGATCGTAGATATAAGGATGGCGGTGCGCCGCCCGGCCCTGCGGGTCACCGGGATCGAGCTGATGAATCCATTTGGTGTTATGGTTTCTGCCCTCGCCGGCTTTTTGCGGTGTAAACCGCGCATAGGGCTCAGGCAAATTATACACTTCATCCATGAAGTAACCTTCACGTAAGTGAGAATCCAGATCGATAATCATAAATTACCTCCAAGCGATAGATTCGGCTAATACTATTTCTGCTATCTACTCAGCGCTTTGATGAACGAGCGATCGACCATATCTTCCACAGTCACTTTCTTTTTGATTCTGCCGGTCTGAAACTCCTCCTCGATCACGGTCGGAATAACTTTTTCGGCGATCTGGCCGTTGAGCGGAAATGAGTCGCGATATTCGTCATAGCCCGCCGGAGCATACGCCGGGTCCAACTTGACGTACTTTCCCATTATTTTCACGGCGTCGGCCTTGTTCTCAACCGTATACTTTATGCCTCTTTGATAGGCGCGGAGAAATTTGCTGACCTGATCCCTTTCTTTACTGAGGTAGGATTCTTTGGCGGCAAAAGTTTCATACGGCCATTCCGGAAAGATTTCTTTAAGGTCGAGCAGCTTGTTATAACCCTGAGACTTGGCGATCTCCGTCACCGGAAACCACACGATGGACGCATCTACCGCCTTGGCCGAGAGCGCGGCAAAGCGCGCCGGCGTGCTGCCGATCTGGAGAATCGTGACTTCCTTCGAATCCACGCCGAAATGGCGCAGCGTCGCGCGGGTCAGAAAATCGGTGAGCGAGCCGAAACGGCTGATTGCGAAGCGCTTGCCTTTGGCTTGCTTCATCGACTTGAAATCCGCCTGCGAATAAAGCTGGAACGGCATGATGTTGCACACACCCCAAAAGTTTTTGATATCGACCCCGGCAGCGCGACCGCCGATGGTTTCGACAAAGGCGCTGCCCATCATGTGGATGTCGCCGCCGATCAGCGCCTGCAGATTGGTCGCGCCGGCATTAAACAAAACCAGCAGAACATCGAGCCCTTCGTCTTTGAAGAAGCCTTTCGCTTCTGTGACATAGACAGGCAGAAAAGCTACGTTGACGGACGATAAGCCAACGATGATCTTCGCTGAACTTCGCGGCGTTACGGTAAAGAGCAACAGCGACGTCAAGATTATTAGCAATCCAATCCGTTTCATCGTCTATGTTCCCTCATTCATAGCGCATTCGATTTCGCCTAGATGACCGACTGCTCGGGAAGAATCGTTTTCAACACTCTGAGATAGTTGCCGCCGAGGATCAGCGCGATCTCCTCGTCCTTGTATCCGTGGTGCTGCAAGCCATTTATCAAATTTGGCAAATCCTCGATCTCCTCGAAGCCTTTGACCAACTCGGGCTTGTGCAGCGGGTGATGGCGGTCTTTAAGCGTGCGCGGTCCATCGTACTTAACGAAGTCCATGCCTAGAGCGATATGCTCCACGCCCACCAGCTTGATCATGTAGTCCATGTGCTTGAGCAAGTCTTCTATGGTGGCCTCTTTCTTAGCGACACGCTCAGGTAATGCGAGAATGCCGACGAGTCCACCCTGGTCGGCGATGGCTTTGATCTGATCGTCGGCGAGATTGCGCGCATTGTCGAGCATGCCGCAAGCATTGGCGTGGCTGACGAGCAGCGGCGCGGTCGCGGCTTCGAGGGCTTGGAAAAAACCTTCTCGGTTCATGTGCGACAGATCGACGACCATTCCCAATCGATTCGCCTCTTTGATGACCTCGACACCAAAATTCGTCAGGCCGCCGCCGGTGCGGTTTTCCCACACACCGTCGCCCAGCTCATTACGAAAATTCCAAACTGGTTGCAGAGAGCGCAAACCCAGACGGTAGAAGTTTCTCAGATTATGAATACTGCCGCGCAGCGGCATGCAGCCTTCGAAATGGAGCAGAAATTTGACCGCCCCCGGCTCGGCCTTCTCCGGCAGGTCGCCGCGGGTTTTGACCATCTGAATCATCCCTTCCGAGCGCGGCGCTTCTTCGAGAAACTGATCGATTTGATCCAGCGCGGTTTCCAGGTAGCGTCCGGTGTTCTGGGAGTGAGAATAGGAGTCACCGCTGATCGCGTAGACAGTCAGGTTGATGCCATCGCGAATCAAGCGCGGTGCAATAGCATCACGAATCGGCGCCCTTTCACCGACAGAAGTGCGATAGATCTGCTCGTACACATCCCGATGCCCCTCGACGACGATGTTTTTCAGCAACAGCTCCTTTGCATCCATAAATTAATCTGCCGGACCCTTTCTTGAAGGTAAAATGGTATTGCGGTACTAATACCGACTAAATCCTTTTCAAGCAAGAGAGATTTTCTTGGTTCCCCGGTGAAATTCCGCGACTATCTTTGCGTCCTAACAATCGCGTTCACGTCATTGTTTGGCGCGTGCAAGTCCGCGCCCCAAAGCGGCGGCGAGAGTCATTTTCGCGTCAATCTCGGCACCGAGCCACCTAGTCTGGACTGGTCGCTGGCGACCGATCATGTCTCGTTCAACGTAATTGCCAATATGATGGTCGGATTGACGGAATTCGACAAGAATCTAAAACCCACGCCGGTGATTGCCAAATCTTGGGATTTTCTCGAAGGTGGAAAGAAGATCATCTTCCATCTGCGCGACGACGTGCAATGGACCGACGGCAAAAAAGTCCGCGCCCAGGACTTTGAATACTCATGGAAGCGCCTGCTCAATCCCAAAACCGCGGCGCAATATGCCTACATTCTATTCGACCTCGTCAACGCACAAGAGTACGCCGAAGGAAAACTCAAAGACTCTTCAGCCGTCGGCGTTCAGGCGCAAGACGATTCGACGCTGGTGGTGAGCTTGCGTCACCCGGCCTCCTATTTTCTCGCCATCACGACTTTTGAAGTCACCTATCCTCAGCGCCAGGACGTGATCGAGAAATTCGACACCCGATGGACCGAACCCGGAAACATCGTCACGAACGGCCCTTTTCGCTTGGCTTCCTGGAAACACGAGAACGAAATCGAGCTCCGCGCGAATGCCAATTATTTCCGCGGCAAGCCATCGATCGAAAAAGTCACGATGTATATGATCAATGAAAAAACTACGGCAGTGACGCTGTTTGAACAGGGCAACATGGACTTCATCGACGATCACAGCATTCCGCCGCTGGACAAGCCGCGCTTAGCGAAAATGCCCGGGTATAAGCTCGTGCCCCAACTGCGTGGCGAGTATTATAGCTTCGCCGTGGATCGCAAACCGTTCGACAATCCGAAACTGAGAAAAGCTTTCGCTCTGGCAATCGACCGAGGTGTTTTTCCAAAAATACTGCAGGGCGGCGAAACGCCGGCAACGTCGTGGATTCCCCCCGGCATGCTGGCGCACAATCCCGAAATTGGTCTTAGATTCAATCCCACTGAAGCACGTCGCCTATTAAGCGAAGCCGGCTATCCGGACGGCAAAGGTCTGCCGAGCATCGTTCTCGGCTACAACACCGACGAGGAGAAAAAGTTAGTCGCCGAGGCGATCCAAAGCATGTGGCAAAAGCATTTGGGCATTGTCGTTCGACTTGAAAACCAGGAGTGGAAGGTTTTCTTAAAGAAACTTCAAAACGATCCCTTTCCCGTTTTCCGCGCCGGCTGGGGCGCCGATTATCCCGACCCTGATAACTTCATGAAACTTTTCACTTCCAATAGCGGCAACAATCACGGCCGCTGGAAAAATCGCCGCTACGATCAAATGCTCGAACTCGCCGCCCGCGAACTCGATGCAAAAAAACGCAGCCAAATTTATGACGACGCGCAAAAACTTCTCACCGAAACCGACGTCGCCATCGTGCCGCTGTATTGGAAAGCCGAAAGCACCATGCTCAGTCCCAAATTCACCGGCTTGGAATACAACTCAATGGCGCGCATGGACCTTCGCAACGTAAAGCCCGTCGCAAAGTAACGCATTGGTAACTCTCAAGTTTCTTCGAAAAATTGTCGGTCTGTTTCCATTCCGATTTGCCAACAGCAACGAAATCACATAAGAAAACTGAAACAACCAACTTAGAGGAAGGCACGTCATGGAACTCACTGAAGATGATGTCTTGCATATTCTAAAACTGATCGATGAGTCGAAATTCGATTACTTTCAACTCGAAGTCGGCGAGTTAAAGATTACCGTCAGCAAAGGGGAACCGATTCCTCTCACTTCGGCGCCGCCAAATATTAGCGTCGCGCCGGCCTCCGCCGCGTCCGCTGCAAAAACAGCGTCCTCGCCGGCTGCCGCACCGACTGCCCAGGCAGTCAAGCCCGTGGCGATTCCCGAAGGCATGCGGCCGATCACCGCGCCGTTGCTAGGAACGTTCTACGTGGCTCCCGAGCCCGGTGCCCCGCCGTTTGTTAAAATCGGCCAACAGATTACGGAAGATACCACCGTCGGCTTGATCGAAGTCATGAAAGTCTTCAGTAGCGTGCGCGCCACAGTCGCCGGCACTATCGTCGAAGTTGTCGCGCAAAACGGTCAGTTTGTCGAGTTCGGTCAGACGCTTTTCATCGTCAAACCGTAAACCTCACCGCAACCGCCTGGCGTCCCTGTTTCGTGTGAGCTTAAGAATTCAAAGCACCCTCGCAGTCATTCCGCGAACACGGCAATTTGACAGGGGCGGATTTGAAACCCGCCGCTACCTGACGATTCCGAAATCCACAATGTCCATAACAACCGAGATACCGGCCTTTTTCCCGGAGAATTCATGAGCGTCACGCGAGTACTCGTTGGCAACCGGGGTGAGATCGCCGTTCGCATTATTAGGGCGTGCCAGCGTTTGGGCATTGAGACTGTCGCCGCGGTTTCTGACGCGGATCGCGAAAGCATGGCGGCGAAGATCGCCAATCGCGTCGTTTGCATCGGCCCCGCGCGTTCCAGTGACAGCTACTTGAAGGTCGAGAACTTGATCGCCGCCGCTCAAGGTACTGGCTGCGACGCCCTTCATCCCGGCTATGGATTTCTCTCGGAACGGCCGGCGCTCGTGCAAGCGTGCGTCGACAACAAGATCACTTTTATCGGCCCCACCGCCGAGAACATCACGATGATGGGTGACAAGCTCGAAGCGCGAAAGATCGCCCGCACCGCGGGCGTGCCGCTGGTTCCCGGTTCGGATCAGGCGCGGAACCCTCACGAAGCAGCGCAACTGGCGCAACAAATTGGCTATCCACTGCTGCTCAAAGCGTCGGCGGGCGGCGGCGGCCGCGGTATCAAGCTCGTTTGGAATGCCAATGAGATGGAGAACACGTTTCGGACGGCGGCGGCCGAGGCGCGTGCCGCGTTCGGCAACGACACGCTTTACATGGAGCGATATGTCGGGAATGCCCGCCATATCGAGGTACAGATCCTCGGCGACCAACATGGCAACGTGATCCATCTCGGCGAGCGCGACTGCTCGCTGCAACGGCGCCACCAAAAGATCGTCGAAGAAGCGCCGGCTTACGCGGTGTCTCCACAAGTCCGCGCCGAGATTTGTCATGCCGCCGCAACGTTGGCGCGCAGCATCGGCTACCGCAGCGCCGGCACGATCGAGTTTATTTATGACAACGATACGGCGGATTTCTATTTTCTCGAGATGAACACGCGCATCCAAGTCGAACATCCGGTGACCGAGATGATCACCGGCGTGGATCTCGTTGCTCAACAGCTCTTGATCGCGCGCGGCGAGCCGTTGCCCTTTAAGCAATCGGATATCAAATTTACCGGGCACGCTATCGAATGCCGCATCACCGCGGAGTCACCGCAACATGGTTTTCGCCCTTGCCCTGGACGGATCTCGACCTGGCAAGCGCCGCAAGGTCCGGGGATCAGGCTCGATACCCACTGCTATCCCGGTTATTTCGTGCCGCCCTATTACGATTCCTTACTGGCCAAATTGATCGTTCACGCAAACACGAGGGATCAGGCCGCCGCTGAAACCAAGCGCGCCTTGCATGAATTCCAGGTGAGCGGCATCGACACACTCATACCGTTTTTGGAAATTGTGATTGGGGATAGTGAATACCGCCATGGCAAGGTCAACACGCGTTGGCTCGAAAAGAAGCTGGAAGAGTACTCCGCCGCCGATACCAATCAATAATGAACGTTCATCCTAATTCTGTGAACTTTGTATTACTGTACCTAGGAGTTTTCGCGGTTTGCGCCCCCCAAAGTAGCAGCACACATTTCGCCACAGAAGTCCCCCTCCTTCATCCTTATATTAACATCGTTGCAGATTGACATAGAGGAGTTCATGTTTATGTGACACCGATTTCAAGAGCTTGCTGGTTGAGGACCACCTTCATCCGATCCCATTTTCGAGGATCAGGGAGAGACTGTC
>DASPXM010000371.1:0-31869 GCA_035637295.1 Verrucomicrobiia bacterium | reverse complement strand
CACCGGCGGCGGCATCACAGCGGGTGTCGACTTCGGTATCGCAGTGGCGGGGCACTGGGCTGGAGAGAGCATGGGGCGAGTCATCGAACTGATTATGGAGTACGCGCCACAGCCGCCGTATGGGACGGGCCGTCCTGATCTAGCAGACGCGCAGACCCTCGCAGCTGGGCGCGCGGCGATGCATCAGGCGATGACCGGTATATCCGCATAGAGCAGAGAATTGATGTAACTCAATGCGGACAGTCGATTTTGACACGCTGAACCTGCACTGGCTCCAACCATCACGCACCCATAATTTAGGTAGCACATGCTCGCCCAACAAGGCGCTCCAGCTGACCGCTGGCTTGGCGGATCCTTTGACAGCTCTCATAGATGGGGAAGGAGGGAACGATCCTGAGGCTACACCAAACCACCATGACATTGGCCACACTGACCGTGTTGGTCTTAAGCCTGATGGGGCAGGCGAAGGCGGATTTCATTGTCTTTGGCAGCAGAGACGCATTTAGAACTGCGATTGCTGGTACTCCTTCCACGACTGAAGGGTGGGATGAGTTTGCTTCGGGGACAATCATTCCCAACGGGGCGTTGGTGAACGCGGTTGTATACGATCTCAGCGATCCGACCGTTAACTTCATTATCACTGCTGGAGGAGCGGATGTTTCATCTCCCAATGGACTCGGCAGGGCAAATAATCCATTCGGTGGAGAAGCTTTCATCCCTAGCGACATAATTACCTTTACCTTTCCAACGCTTATTAGTGCCTTCGGAGTGTCCTTCAATACTTTTTCTACTGCCCAAGAAGCTTATACGCTGACGACGAATCTCGGTGATATCGCTCCTAGCGCCTACGATCCGTTTCCTGGAATAAGCACCGGCAGTTCGCCGGGTTCATCTCAGGTGAACCTGTTTCGAGCGTTACCATCCGGACGCTGGTCTCCTTTCAATTTGGACTCGATGACATGATCTCTGCACAAACTGTCCCCGAGCCTACTAGCCTCATGCTGCTCGCTCTCGGCCTGCTCGGCTCACGCTTAGTGGGATTCGCCGCGAAGGGGAGAATAAGGGTACACAGATCACAAACTGGGGGCCTAACCCGCCGCTTGAGCCGACGGTGAGGTTTAGTAATGAATGATTCCATTTCTGTTGGCGGCTCAGCGGCAACTCGTTAGGCCAATTTGCATTTGCTCTGACAAAGCGGGGTGTTTTGATTAGTTCAGTAGCGGAGGATTTACTAACCCCGAGGAAACCTTTACGCCAGATGACAAGCCACAACGAGCCGGCTCCCGTAAAATGTCGTGGATGGGAGGGCAACGGAAAATGTTCTCGCTGCTACGGAACGGCTGAAATGGGCATATTGGACCGCGTCAAAAGTGTGAGATGCGGTGGGAGCAGTGTTTGCCGTGAATGTCGAGGCAGCGGGCGCATCATTCCAATCATGTAGCAACGACAAGCGCGTTGCGGAGCATAAGTTGGGAAGGGTGGGAATCGAAGTTTTTGAGTCACGAAAACAAATTAATAGAGCACGATTGCTCGATTAAGATGCGTTATCTAATCGTTTTGGCCTGCTTGTTGATCGCGGCCACGGAGGCTTTGGCAACTGAAGTCACTTTTCCTGGGGCCGTGGCGGAGGGGTATCCCAAGGTTGCAGAGGTGACGGGCTACCTGATGTTTCGCGCAGGGGAGGCTAAGGGACAGGTCCCAGCGGTGGTGATTCTGCACGGTAGCGGCGGCATCGACGGGCGCGGGGAATTCCATGCGAAGGCGCTCAATGCGGCAGGCATCGCTACGCTGGAAATCTTCATGTTTACCAGGGGCAATCGGCCCCGCGGCGGCTCCCGCTCAAACTTTACCCATATGTATGGCGCCTTGAATTACCTGGCAAACCGACCCGACATCGATCCTCAGCGCATCGGTGTAATGGGTTTTTCCTGGGGGGGCAGACTCTCTCTTTCCTCAACGACTCTAGCTATAACCCAGCGATTCACCGGTGGGCAGCTGCGCTTCGCTGCTCACGCGCCGTTCTATCCTGTATGCCGGCGACACGTAGGCATGGTATCCGATCCAAAGGCACCGGGCTACGGCACGTATAAGAGACTCACAGGCGCGCCTGTGCTCGTGTTCGCCGGCGGCGAGGACGATTATGACGAGCCGGATACCTGCCAGAAATTCATTGCTTCACTCCCTGAGGAGGCGCGGAGCCATGTTTCCCTCAAGTACTATCCGAAAGCCACCCACGGATGGGACTCTCAGGAGCGGGCTAAAGTGTTCCATGACGACTCGGCTTGGCTCGGTCGGGGAGGCAGGGTACGTATGACTCCCGATCGCGAAGTTGCGGAGGACTCGCGGCGAACCGCCGTAGAGTTTTTTGTTCGGCACTTAGCGCCCCGGTGACGTCATGCCATTCCAAAAGGTTGGTTCAATGACGGTCGTGATATCAATCTGCCATTTGATATCCGTCTTGACCCAGGAGCACGCTCGACGTTGGCGACCCCGCTGATGGTTGCTGCGGGATCGGGAGACGGCGCCAGCTTAGAGACGATGCGGCTGTTGCTGGAGTTGGGCGCCGATCCACTGCTCAATCTCGGGCAGGCATCAGTAGCGCGGTTTGCCGCAGGGGGGCTTGGGTGGAACTACCCCCCTGGTGGGGATGCTCCTCGCTTGCGTCTGTGTCTAGACCTCGGATGTGATCCAAACGAAACCGACGAACGCGGTGTGACGCTACTGGCCGATGCAGCGGCAACCGGCGATGTTGACCGCGTTAAGGTGCTTCTTCACGCAAGGGCCAAGCCGAACGCTGCTGGTACTGTTGTGCCTACGCCGTCGTTTCTGAAATTTCCAGAGTCACCGTTTGACGACAATGCTCCTTCCAGTTTCCGGATTCCTTTACACAACGCGGTTGAGGTAAACGAAATTGTGAGTCTGTTGATCGCGGCTGGTGGCGACGCACAGGCAGTCGACAGGGGCCGCAGAACCGCCCTATTCAATGCTCGATCATCTGAAGTGGCTCGGGTGCTCGTCGATGGTGCTTTCGCCGAACGAGCCGCTGGAGCCGACAGCGGGGAGGTGTGAATTGAGTTCTTCATTGACCCCGCCGCGGCTTAGCGGCAGGACGTCCGTCGGGCGCCGCTACTTGAGACGGAGGAGTTAGATGGAAACCAAAATCATCTTCAACGGCAAGCAGTACGCTAGCCCAGAGGCCATGCCGGAAGAAGTGCGGCAGGCTTATCAGCAGGCGATGGCGGAAGTTGCGGACGCCGACAAGAACGGCATCCCGGACATCCTGGAGCGCGGCGCCGCTGGCAACCTGATCGCGATTCAGCAGTCGTCCATCACCTTCAACGGCCGGGAGTTCAAAAGCGTGGGGGAGATGCCTGCAATGGTGCGTCGTCTTTTCGAACTGGCGATGGGCCAGGCGGACGCGAATCGCAATGGCATTCCAGACGCGCTGGAAGCGGTTTTGTCGGGGTCGGAAACTCCGTCGACCTCGGCCGGAAGCGTTCGGCCAGAATTTTCCGGCGCAGAGCACGCACCCACACCCAATCCCCCGCACGAGCGCGAACCGATCATGACGGCGCTCGGCCAAACCACAAACGCGCTCGATATCTTTCTCCGCATCCTCCTCGGCATAGTCTCAGTGGCCGCGGTGGCTGGCGCGATCTTTCTCATGCTCAAAATGGACAGTAGCTCTCGGAGTCAAGGCGGCAGATTATATGTCTCTATCGCCGCGCTTGTCATCCTCGGCGCCGTCGATTCGCAATTCCGGAAATTGGTAGCACGGCGTGCGCCGTTCAGCGTCGGAACGACCGAGGCCGAAAGCCGCTACGGCCTGATTAGCCTTCTCCTATTGCTGATCTCAGCGGTGGTTCTATTCGGCGTGGCCTGGCTCCTGCCGTGACGGATAGGGAGAAGACGGTAAACGCTGTTAGATGGAACAGGGAGATGCAGATCGAACAAGAGTCAATATCTCATCCCGACATAGCCGTCTTGTTGCTTTTACAAAACGATTCAAAATCAGTTGATTCACCCGGGAATCAGACCGATCAAGACTCGGTGCTTCCCGACTTTGGCCGCATCCGCTGTCCCCTGTGCAAATGGCAACCGAAACCTTCGCACCGCTGGTTTTGCGCGCCTTGTGATTCGCCGGAATTTTTCGCTGACGGCTGCGGAACCTGCTGGAACACTTTCAGCACGCGCGGGCGCTGTCCTGGTTGCGATCATCATTGGCGCTGGAGGGCATGTTTAAATTGCACAGGCTGGTCGCTCCACGCTGACTGGTATGAACTCGAATCGAAGAAATCGCAATAATTCCAAATTCACGTAGTCAGAATTCCTCGCGCACCCGCAGATAACTCGCAAACCGTGGCAAGCCGGTGTTGGTCAGTCCGCGATAGGTGTAGGTGATAGTCGTGCCCATCGCCGGCGGACTTTTGCGCGTTTGGTCGGTGAATCCCGTGCCGATCAGAAATCGTTTGCCGTCCGGCGATTGCACTCGAAGAGCGCCCATCATGCCCAGGTATTTGCCCTTGCCGGGAATGTGCTCGATCACCACCGCCTCCGTGTCCTGTAATGGCTTGTGCTTGAGCAGTACATCGCTACGGCCGGTCACGTAGGCGGCATCCGCCAAATGCAGCATGAGCCCTTCGCCGCCGCCGCGTACCACTTCATCCAACTTGCGTTTGAGGGCGGCGCGATCGGCGACCCGAAACTGGTCGACCGCAACCAGCTGCGGCCAGCGCGTCTGCGCGACAATTTCTTTGATGCGCCGGGCGCGCTCGGCAAAAGTCCCCGGCGCTTCCGGCAGCTCGAAGATCATGTATTTGATCCGGCGCCATTCTTCGTCCTGCGGCTCAGCCTTGCGCACCATGCCGGAAAGAGCTTCAAAACGTCCGCGTCCCAACCAAAGCTCGCCGTCCAGCAATTGCGCCGGCAGTTTGGAAATAAACCATGCCGGCGCGTCGACCGCACGGCCGCTGCGAAAGCGCAGTACCTTGCCGTCCCAGATTGCCCGCACGCCGTCATATTTTTCACTGACCAGATATTTGGCCGGATCGACCTTCGGCCCGACGTCGCTGGCTAACAGCAACGGCAATGGCACCGCGCCTGACTCTGCGGCTCGTGCAATGTCGTGCAGGCATGAAATTAGCGCCCACATCGAGAGCAAGATCGAGAGCTCATTGAATTTCTTTTGCATCAACGTCGCTCCGTTGCGCCCACGAGGAGTATTTTATTTTACTGATGATTGACCGGGCTAATTCGCAGATAAGCGCGTTCCGCGTTCGCATCCAGTTGCGAAGAGCTCGGTTGTGCTTAGCAATGACAGGGCAGACGCGCTGTTTCGAATTGGCATCGCGTCGTGCCGGTTTTGTCTAAGCTTCGTCCGCCTCGTCCAAATTGTAATCAGCCCGTTCGGTGTAGTTTTCGAAACGAGTAAACTCACCGAGGAAAGTAAGGGTGACGATACCGGTGGGACCATTACGCTGTTTCTCGACGATAACTTCCGCTTTACCCTTCACCTCATCGTTGTTTTTGTCATAAAGCTCTTCGCGGTAAATGAACATGATCAGATCTGCATCTTGTTCAATCGCGCCGGATTCACGAAGGTCCGACATCTGCGGCTTTCTGCCGGTCCGATCTTCGACCTTGCGATTGAGCTGGGAGAGCGCCATGACGGGAATATTGAGCTCTTTGGCGAGCGCCTTTAAAGAGCGAGAGATTTCTGAAATCTCTTGCTCGCGATTGCTGGCGTTGCCCATTCCGCGCATCAGCTGAAGATAGTCCACGACGATCAAGCCGACCTTTTTCGAGCGATCACGAACCAGGCGGCGCGCCTTGGCACGCAACTCAAGCACGGAGATGGCCGGCGTGTCGTCGATGTAAATCGGCGCCTCGTGCAGTCGGCCTGCCGCCTTGGCGAGTTGCGGGAAGTCCCTCTCACCTAAATATCCCGAGCGCACTTTGGAACTGTTCACGCGCGCTTCGGAGCAGAGCATGCGGAGCACTAGTTGTTCCTTGGCCATTTCCAAAGAAAAGACCGCTGCACCGACGCCGGAGTAAGCGGCGTTGGCGGCGATATTGAGCGCGAACGCAGTCTTTCCCATGCCCGGCCGACCGGCGACTATGATGAGATCCGCAGGCTGAAGTCCGGCGGTGAGCTTGTCGAGATCTTCGTAGCCGGTGGGCACGCCGGTGACCATCTCTTTGCGTTGATACAGCTTGTCGATCGTCTTGAGTGTGTCGGTAATCATGTCGCCGACGGCGACAAATGAGGCTTTGATCTTTTTCTCGGAAATATCGAAGATGACTTTTTCTGCAATGTCGAGAAATTCTTCAACGTTGCCCTGCTCTTCGTAACCCCGCGTGGCGATTTCCGTCGCCGTCGAAATCAAACTGCGGAGGATCGCCTTTTCCCGCACGATTCGCGCGTAGTAGGAAATATTGGCTGCCGTTGGCACGAAATCCGCCAACGACGCCAGATAGGCCGTCCCGCCAACCGCTTCGAGTTCGTTCTTGCTTTTTAAAAACTCGCTCAACGTGATCAGATCGACCGGTTCGTTGCGGTCGGTGATCTCGGTCATGGCGCGAAAGACCTTTCGGTGTGACTCCCGGTAGAAATCTCCAGGGCTCAGCAACTCGAGCACCTGGTTGATCGCGTCGTTGTCAAGCAAGATACCGCCCAAAACGGAAGACTCCGCTTCCAAGTTTTGCGGTGGAACTTTGCGCAGATTATCTTCTAGTGTGGCCATCGATTCGATTGAACTTGCTACGATCCGCGATAGATGAGGAAGACATGTTCACTTCAGCAAAACTGCGAGTTACGCGAATGTAACCGATAAAAATCAAAATGCAAGAAAATTTTTACGCTGCGCGAAAGTTTTTTTTTGCGGATTGATCCATTGTCGGTTTGCTATCGAACTTCGAGATCGACGTTTTGTTGCTTGTGCGTCTAGTTGTGCACCGCTGTTCACAGTTTGTGCACAGCGATATTCACACCTCAGACTGCGCGCCCAGCTTCGCAGCGCTGTCGTTCACGACGAAGAGCGCGGACTGATCATTTGGGCGGCATGGTCCAAGGACTCATGATCGCCGAGCAGCACGAGCGAGTCGCCTGACTGCAGGACGAAGTCGGAACCGACGTTATGAAAGGGCTTACCGTCGCGCACGACGGCAATCACGGTCACTCGGCTGCGCTCGCCGAGCGCGGTTTCCTGCAAACTCCGACCCACGACCGGCGAGTCTTCCAGCACTGAAAAAGTATCGGTGGTCGCGCCGACCAGGAATTGGCTCAGCTCATCGAGCTGCTTGCCCTCTAGCCGCAAGCCGCGCAAAGTGCCGTAGTGCTCTCTGCGGATGAGATCGACTTGCAAACCAATGACATTGCGCGGGACATGGTATTCCTGAAGCACTCGAGCGAAAATCTCCACCGACGTTTCAAATTCCTCGGGAATCACTTGATTGGCGCCAAGGCTATAGAGACGCTCGATCTCGGCAACATATCGGGTGCGGACCAAAATCTTGACGTCGGAGCGCAGGCGGCGCGCCTGCGACACCGTGCGCGCGGTCGCGGTCGGATCCGAGATGGCAATCACCAGCACGCGGGCCCGACCGATGCCAACTTGTTGAAGAATATCGGTCCGAGTTCCATCGCCGAAATTGATCGGTTCTCCCGCCGCTTTGCCGGCGCGAACTAATTCCGGATCGAGCTCCAAAACCTGATAAGGAATGCCGGACTCGCGCAGCACTCGCGCGAGGTTTTGGCCGTTGAGCCCATAGCCGACGACGATGACATGTCCTTCAATTTCGGCGGTCTCGGTCGTGCGCTCGGCAGCAGGCGGGCGCTCGTCGTCCCTGCCAGTTTGCCCCGTTAGGCGATCCGCGATGCGATGCGCCGATTGGATCAGGAAAGGAGTCGCAATCATGCTCAGAATCGACGCCGCGAGAAAACTCTGTTCCTCGGCCGTGCTCAAAAGATTATGACCGATTCCGGCCTTGGCCAGTATGAAGGAGAATTCGCCGATTTGAGCGAGGCTCAGTGCCAAAATAATGCCGAGCCGGATCGATCGATAAAGCCGCCAGAAAATCACCATAATGACCAAAACCTTGATGCTCACCATGACCACAAATTCCAATAGGGGAGTAAGCCAATCCTGCCTGAGCAGCTCGGGATTGAGCAGCATGCCGATGGAAATAAAAAAAATGCCGCTGAAACAGTCGCGCAGCGGCAAGACGTCGGCGACAACTTGATGGCTCAGCTCGGATTCCGAAATCACGAGTCCGGCGATCAAGGCGCCGAGCGCGAGTGACAAGCCCGCGACGGACGATAGCCAAGCGGTGCCGAGACAAACCAGCACGACGAAGAGGATGAAGATTTCCCGATTTCGCACGAGCGCGACCTGGTGCAAGAGCCGGGGAAGCAACTTGCGCGCGGTCCAGACGATTAAAGCCAATGCTAACAAAGACTTTATGATGGCCCATGCCACGCCGAGCAGAGAACCCTCTCCTGTCTGAGCCAAAAACGGCACCATGAGCATCATCGGAACAATGCAAAGGTCCTGAAACAAGAGCATTCCACTGGCCAGTCGGCCTTGGATCGAATTGGTTTCGTTGCGGTCGTTGAAAATCCGCAGGACGATCGCCGTACTGCTCATCGTCACCAAGAATCCGTAGAAAACCCCTACACCCGTCGACGCACCCAAAGATAGTGTGATGACCAGCACCAGCGAAATGGTCGCGAACACCTGCAGAAACCCGGCCCAGATAATTCGCCGTTGCATGGCGAGGAAGCTTTCCAAGGAAAATTCGATGCCGATGGTGAAGAGCAAGAGCACGACGCCAATATCCGCCAATGTCTCAACTTGATTGACGTTCTTGATCAAACCCAACCCGCCCGGACCGATAATCACGCCGGCGAGAAGGAAACCGACAATTGGCGGCACACGCACTTTCTGAAACAAAAAAACGATCGAGATCGTCAAGCCGAGGACAATCAGTAATTCTTCCAAGAAGTGGATTTCAGGCATGCCCTGACAACCGTTTGGAACGGGTATGAATCCGATTTAGAAGAAGGACCGCAGATCGGTTAAGGTTGCCGATATTCTGCTGTAATCACGGTGTGAATACCGCCACGCACGTTGAAGTCGCCGACCACGGTCAGTTTTCTTGGGCGACACGCCTGCACGAAATCGTCCAAAATCTTATTGATGACCGCTTCGTGGAAAGCACCCTCATCCCGATAGGACCAAAGGTAAAGCTTCAACGACTTCAGCTCGACGCAAACCTTGTCGGGCACGTAGCTAATGCGGATCGTGGCAAAATCGGGCTGGCCGGTACGCGGGCACACACAGGTGAACTCAGGACACTCCATGTTGATCTCGTAGTCGCGGTCCGGCCGAGGGTTGGGAAAGGTTTCTAACTCTTTGCTCGGTTTCGCTGCCATGCGCTGATCTTAGCGCGGGCGTAATGCAATTCCAAATTGCCCACTTACCTTGACTTGAAAAGTACGCGATGATAACGCCTTGAAAAAAGCGAGGATCATTGGGAGGTCGACCGTGAATAAGCCGAAGGAGCCGAAGGCCGGGGAAAAACTAACGGAGCAGGAAGCTAAGGCCTACGTCGACTATCTTTATTCGACGCTCTACAAGTACGCCCATGAGAAAATTTACCAAGGCGCCTTCATGACTCAGTTGCGCGACGGCAAGTTACCGCTTCCTGTGATGCGGCAGTTTTTCAAGAATTGGGGGCGATTTTCTCTGGAAGTCAATGCTTTGAATGCGGTGTCTTACTATACGCATCTGCCCTTCTTTGTGCGCAACTTCGATCTCCTCGGTCCCTTTTGCGCGAAGATCGCCGACGAGCTCATCTCGCCGCGCGCTCCGGGTCATGTTCTGGTGCTGCTCCAAACCGCTGAAAAGATGGGTCTCAGCAAAAAAGAAGTCTTGGAAGACCCCTATCTCCCGGCTGCGCGCGCCATCAATGACTTTTGCCACAAGATTTTCATCGACGGCTCGATAATCGAGCTGTGGGGATTGCATGTTTTCGAAGAGTCACTGTCGCAGTGGTCGGGTCAATGGTTCACTGCTTTAACGACGCATTACGGCTTCAGTAAGCAGGACGCGATCTACTTCTCGACTCACGAGGAGGCGGACATGGGCACTCACAAGCTGGGTGAAGGCGGCGAAGAAGCGATGGGCCACGGCGCCTTTAACCGAACAGTTTTAACGCGCGCGCTACAAGACAGTGTTGAATTCCGCGCCGGCTATTCTATGGAATACTGCGCGCTGACGATGGTCGATCTCCACGCCCAGATGAAACAAGCCGCGCTCGATAATCCATACGGTCCGTGACCGATAGAAAGTCTAGCGGTCAGGGGACGATGGGAGTTCGCGCAACCAAAGCTTTTCGCATGGTTTGGGCCAAGAGCTAGAGCAACCGTCCGCCCGGCATATGGCAAAACGCGCTCATCTCGTGCGCGAAGGTCACGGGATTGGCTTTGCAAACATAACTGGCATTGATCTGATCGACGCGTGTCACACCCAAGAGCGCCATGTCGACGATCAGTTCTTCTTCGAGCAATTCAAGCACGCGCACCAACCCGTCCTTTCCCCCCGCACCCAAGCCCCAGCCCTGGAGCTTGCCGATGGTGACCGCCTTGCATCCGAGCGCCAGCGCCTTGACCACATCCGTGCCACGAGTGACACCGCCGTCTAGGACGACGTCCGCCTTGCCTTTCACTGTTTCCATAATTTCCGGCAACACTTCGATGGTGCCTCGCCCATGGTCGAGCTGGCGGCCGCCGTGATTCGAGACGTAGATTACGTCGACTCCATGCTCCACGGCCAATTTGGCATCTTCCGCCGTTGCAACGCCCTTTAAGATAAACGGCAAGCCCGCGATTTTTTTTATCGCGTCCATGGTTTCCCAGGTTAACATCGCCTGAAAGTGTCGGTTCGTCTCAGTGCGCCTGCTGGGGGGTTGCCAGCGATTGAGCAGCGGCCGCTCACGCCGGCTGTAATGAGCCGTGTCGACGGTGAGACACAGGGCTGCATAACCCGCTTTCTTCACGCGTCCGATGATTTCCGCGCACCAATCCAATCCGCCGCGAACATAGAGTTGAAAGATCTTTGGGTGGTTCGTGCTCGCGGCAATCTCTTCCAGACTCGGTTGCGTGACCGAGCTAACGAAGTTCATGGTGCCGAATTCTGCGGCGGCCTTCGCTACGGCGACGCCGCCTTCGGGGGTGATCGATTGCAGCGAACCGATGGGCGCCATCATCACCGGAATGCGCAGCTTCTGTCCGAGAAACGTCGTCGATGTGTCGATCTTTGAAACATCCACCAGCACCCGCGGCCTCAGCGCCAGGCAATCGAAGCCCAAGCGATTGCGCCGCATAGTGGTTTCCGACTCGGCGCCGCCGGTTAGATAATCCCACACATCCTGCGGCAGATTGCGGCGCGCCGCCTGGATGATCTCCTGGTTGCTGACGTAATCGAGGCTCATCGGTCAGTCTCCTTTTCCATACGCGAATAACTAAACAAATGCGCGTGAGAATTGATGGGCGGCACACTATCGAACCGCGCCGGGATCTGTCAAACCTCGTCGCTTAATAGCAGAGAACCGTTACAACGGATCATCGATCACAAAGAATACACAAGACACGAAGCTGCAGGAGTTGGCTCAAACCCGCCTCGTTCGCATCCTGCGTCGTTTCGTGACGAACAACGACTTTAGCGAACGGATTATCCCGAGATCCTCGTGCAACGACGAATCAAAGTGGGAATTCGTTACCGCGTCACCGCTCCTTCGGATGCCGACGAGACGAGCTTAGCATACTTCGCCATGACGCCGGACTTGTAGCGCGGCGGCGGTGGCGTCCACTGGTCGAGTCTTGCCCTCATTTCTTGCTCGGAAATCTCGACATCCAACCGGCGCGCCTTAATGTCGAAGACGATCGTGTCGCCATCGCGCACAGCGGCGATGGGTCCGCCATGCGCGGCTTCAGGAGCGACATGTCCGGCCATGAGACCATGGGTCGCACCCGAGAAGCGACCATCGGTGAGCAATGCCACTGAATCGCCCAATCCAGCGCCGACAAGCGCCGCGGTCACGCCAAGCATTTCGCGCATGCCCGGACCGCCTTTAGGCCCCTCATAGCGAATCACCACGACATCGCTGTCTTTGATCTTGCCCGTCTGCACGGCTTTGAACGCGTCTTCTTCGCGATCGAACACCCGCGCCGGCCCACGGTGAATCATTCTTTCGTGTCCAGCGACTTTGACCACGCAGCCCTCCGGCGCCAGGTTGCCTTTCAAAACCACCAGTCCGCCGGTCGGTTTGAGTGGACTTGCCATTGATCGCACGACTTCTTGTCCGGGGGATTCTTTGACCATTTCCGCTGCCTCCGCAATGGTTTTTCCCGTGACTGTAATCGCATCACCGTGAATGAGGCCGGCGTCGACTAACCGCTTCGCCACCAGTTGAATGCCACCCGCTTGGTAAAGATCGGTCGCGACGAACCGGCCGCCTGGTTTGAGATCGGCGATCAACGGCGTGCGATCACTGATGTGATCGAAATCCTCGATCGTGAGCTCGACACCAGCTTCACGCGCAATCGCGAGCAAATGCAAAACCGCATTGGTCGAGCCGCCGGTCGCCGCCACCGAAGCGATGGCGTTCTCAATCGATTTGCGCGTAAGAATCTGCGACGGCCGTAGATCGCGTTTGAGCAAATCCATGACTAGTTTCCCGGCGTTGAACGCTGCTTCGTCCTTTTCCGCGACGGTAGCGGGAATGCCGTTGCTACCCATCGGCGAGATGCCGAGAAATTCCAATACCGTCGACATGGTGTTGGCGGTGAATTGCCCGCCGCAAGCACCTGCCCCCGGGCACGCGGCGTTTTCCACGGCCAAGAATTGCTCGGCGTTGATGCGGCCGCTGCCGTAGGCACCCACAGCTTCGAACACGTCTTGAATCGTCAGGTCTCTATCGCCCAGATGACCCGGCGCGATGGAACCGCCGTAAAGCGCCAAACCCGGAATGTCCAGTCGCGCCAGCGCCATGACAACACCGGGATTGGTTTTGTCGCAGCCGGAAAGGCAAACCAGCGCGTCGAAATGATTGCCGCGCGCGACCAGCTCGACGGAATCGGCGATCACCTCGCGACTCACTAGCGAACATTTCATTCCTTCCGCGCCCATGCTGATGCCGTCGGAGATCGACACCGTGTTGAACTCCATCGGCGTCCCGCCGGCGGCACGAATACCTTCCTTTACTTTCGCGGCCAGCCGACGCAAGTGGTAATTGCAGGGACCAATCTCAATCCAGGTATTGGCCACGCCAATGATTGGCCGGCGTAAGTCTTCGTCGGAGAAACCCGCCGCCTTTAACATCGCCCGCGTCGGCGCTCGGTCCGGCCCGTCAGTGATCACCCCGCTTCGGGGTTTTAAGTTGTTAGCCATGTATCGCTCCTGAGGTTGCTTTGGAATGACGCCAATTAACTATGGAGCAGCTGTCTTTGCAAGACGGCTTTTCCCGCTCGCGAAGCGTGAGGGGTCGATTCTTACCCGAGTCTTGAAGGCGAACGCCGCAGACTCTATCGTATTGTAGAATGAAACTAACGAAGCTCGGACATGGGATTCTCTTCGGACTCATGCTTCTAACGCCCACGACATCAAGCCCGGCTGCAGGCCAGCTTTCAAAAGAGCAGGGCGATCGCCTGGAACGAAAGATCGAGGAGATCACGAAGAATGCGTCGGCAAATCCGGTCCGGTCGAAGCGAACGACGATGGCGGAACTCGAAGTCAATTCCTACCTCAACTTTAACCTTAGGGATAAAATTCCTCGGGGTCTTACGAATCCGCAGATCACAATCGTCGGCGACGGCCAACTGGCGGGCCGCGTTTTTGTGGACATAGATGAATTCAAGCGGCATCGAACGTCCGGAGGACTTCTGGATCCGCTAAACTATATTTCCGGCCAAGTCCCGGTAACGGCGCGCGGTGTGTTTCGCACTCAAGATGGCAAGGGCAAGTTTCACCTTGGCTCCGCCGAAATCCTCGGTGTTCCCTTGCCGAAGCCACTTTTGCAGGAGCTTGTGACCTTCTTCTCGCGCACGCCGGAAACTCCCAACGGAATCGACATCGACGCGCCGTTCAACTTGCCCGCGAAGATCCGCGAGATCGTGATTAGCCGGGGCGAGGCGGTGGTTGTACAGTAGAGATCGGCCCCACCGCCCAGCAAAATTTTGACTCGGTTTCACCCGCCACCCAGCGCCAGCGCACGCCTGAGGAATTCTACATCTTTCGTTTGGCACAAAGACTCGAACGGAGTCACTGCTCATTCCGGAATCAGACCTGCTATAATCCAATTACCAACGAAATGGCGAACTCATTCTAGAGAGGTGTAAATTTGTCACTTGAGGAAGATGAAAGTGTCGGAAATAGAGTTTCGTTTTGGTAATGACTTGGATCTTGATCAGGTCATTGATCTATACAATGCCTCCACGCTTGGCGAACGGCGCCCTGTCGACGAGCGGCGAATCATGTCGGACATGCTGAGCCACGCCAACCTGGTGGTGACTGCATGGGACGGAGCTTTATTGATTGGCATCGCACGCACGCTTACTGATTTTAGCTATGTCGGATATCTCGCAGACCTCGCCGTGCGCGCGTCCCATCAAAGGCAAGGAATCGGTATCGAGCTTATAGAGAGAACCCGGCAGAAGATGGGACCACGTTCAATGCTCGTGCTGTTGGCCGCTCCGAAGGCCGTAGAATATTACCCGAACATCGGTTTCACGAAGCATGAAAGCGCGTGGACGTTACGCGCCAATCAGCCATTTCCAATTTCCCGACACTGACAGGCATGTTGATTTTAATTGACCTTTAAGGTAACGGCTGAGTGCGCTAAAAACGGCCTTTCGGCTGGCTGCGACAAAACTGGCCTCATCAAGCATCTAAGTGGCGATGCCTTGGGTCACGCACCGGACGAGAATCAAACGCGGAGACAACGTGAACAAAAGTCACCAGTATTGCTCTCGCCCAATAACATTCCTAATACTGGCTCTTACTTACCCTTTCATGGCCTACGCGAATACAACACCCATGACGGGTGTTGCTGGTCCAGCGGTTAACTTAATCTATGCGTACGTCGCGCAGGACGCAGGACTTTGGAAAAAGCATGGTCTCGACACGCGGGTGGTGCTGTTCGAATCGGCTTCGACGCTTGCGCAGGTCGCACGCTCGGGTGAGTTCAAGTTTGTCATCAATTCCGGTGCGACTACGATAGCTTCGCGTGCCCAAGGAGCAGATAAAGTCATCGTCGCTGCTGCCGTCAATACGCTCCCTTACAGCTTAGTTGCGGCCAAGGGAATCACGAAGTGGGCCGATCTCAAAGGAAAAAGAGTGGCGATCAGCCGCTTGGGATCGGGAACCGACACCGCAATCCGTTTGTTGTGCAGAAAATTTGGCCTCGACCCCACAAAAGACATTGTCATTCTTCAAGGCGGCACGCAGCCGGTCCGGCTGCAAGCTCTTGCAGCGGGGGCCATCGACGCTACGCTGGTGTCTCCGCCGCTGAATTTGACGGCGAAGAAGCAGGGCTATTCGATTGTAGTCAACATTGCGGAATTAGGGATTCAGTACCCTCAACTCGTGATCGAAACCACCGACCGCTTCAACGGGGAAAACCCACAAGCGGTAAAGAATTTCTTAAAGGGTTTCATCGAAGGTCTTTATTATACCGCGGCGCATAAAGGCGAGACAAAAAAGATCATCACCAAATATTTGAAAACTACCGATCCGGAAATCCTCGAAGCAACCTACCAGAGTTTCATCCAAGTAACCGACTACAGCGCAACCCCGAATCTTGACGGCATTCGCAATGCTATCGACGAAGTTGCGCAGCGCGTGCCGGCGGCGAAGGCGAAAAAGCCGGAGGAGTTCGTCAATACACGCTTCCTAAAAGAACTTGAGCGCGAGGGCTTTTTTAAGCAATTTAACAATTGACTGACGTTTCGCTGCGTCCTCGCCTTGCCAAACCCTTCCTCACCGGGTCGTTCCCTTCCCTATTACATACCGAAATTGCCTACCGAACCCTGACAGGGCCCTGTGTCCCCGGCCTGGCAAGCCGTGCGCCCGCTAAAATTTTATATAAAGAGCTTGCGATTAGTGCCGACGCTAAGATATAAGCTCAACACCCATTCGAGGCCAGACGTGAATAAGACGAATCCCATCCCAGTCCGACGGATCATCTCGTTTGTCGCAATTATTCTGGGGTTTCCGCTTTCTCTTCCAGCCGTGGATCAACCGATCGTCGGCATCGCCGGTCCGGCGATTAATATGATCTACTCTTTCGTCGCAAAGGATGCGGGGCTTTTTCAAAAGCATGGTATCGAACCCAAGCTAGTCGTCTTCGACTCCGGTTCCGTTTTGGCACAGGCTGCTATGTCGGGGGACGCCAAGATGTCCGTGACCTCGGGGCCGGTGACCATCGCGTCGCGCACTCAAGGCGCGGACGCTATCATGATCGCCAGTTGTGTCAACACTCCTCCCTACAGCATAGTCGCAGCTAAGAACATTACCCGGTGGGAGCAGCTAAAGGGAAAAAGAATCGCCATGAGTCGCTTCGGCTCCGGCACGGACACCTCATTGCGCTTGGTGCTAAGAAAATTCGGGCTCGACCCAGCGAAAGATCTCATTATATTGCAACTCGGCACACAGCCAAGCCGTTATCAGGCTTTGATGGCCGGTAACATTGACGCCACAATAATCTCCCCGCCGCTTGACCTAATGGCCAAGAAGGATGGTTTTAACATTTTAGTGAGTATCCCAGACCTAGGTATCCCTTATCCGCAACAAACGGTCGAAACTACCGACCGCTTTGTGCGCGAACATCCGCAAACGGTCAAGAACTTTCTCAAAGGATTTATCGAGGGCGTTCACTTTGCCGCCAAGAATAAGGATCACACCAAAAAAACCATTCTCAAATATTTGAAAACGTCGTCGGATCCCGAGATTCTCGAAGCGACCTATCAAAGCTATGTCCAGGTAACCGATTACACCGGTTATCCGAATTTGGAAGGCATTCGCAATGCGATGGACGAGGTCGCGCAAAGGGTCCCGGCGGTAAAAAATAAAAAGCCGGAAGATTTTGTCAATACTCGATTTCTCAAAGAGCTGGAGAAAGAAGGCTTCTTCAAATCCCTCGGCAAATAATTAATTTCTTTACGGCAACACTACCCGTCGCCACTTTCCTGCTTCAGGGAGTAATGCGGAACAAAGTATTTTGCCCGTGCAAGTGGTCCGAGAGCAGGACCAGTTGCTGTGAGCGTCGACGTGGAGGTTGTAAAGGTCGGCGGGTTTGCGATTCTGTGTGATGGATCGTTATGAATCCTGTGATGCCGCCTTGGGGTTCCTGTCTGCCTTGACTCTTTTCCAACGTGTCAATGGAATTGCCTTGGGCTTATTTGGCTTTTCTACGAGAATGCGCAGTCCAGTTACGACAAAAACACTGGCGAGCAACCCATAGGAAATAAGATCCGAAACCATTGTGTGTTTTCCCTCCTCTTCGGTTTGATTGAATTGGGTCTAATCAGATCACCCTGCCGTGACAACGCAAAATGTGCGCCATAAGCGGACAATCGGCCGGGAAGGCTAAGTCGTTGAAACACAACGATTTCGCCCTTATGCATTTCGTCGCTGCTGATGTTAGCGCCCATTTTTTGCGCGCTCTGGGTGGACCGAGGACGAATGGGGTGCAACCGAGGCGGTCGGACGCACATTTCGCGAAGATAGTTTTCGGCAGCAACTCGAGCGTGATTTCAGGATTTCGCGATCGACGACGTTGGCGAGTCTCAGGTAGTTTTGGTCACGAGATATTGGCGTCGGTTCGCGCTAGGCTCACCTGTGCCTTGGCCTGCGGCGAACGGCCAATCCATTCGATGGCGACCAGCAAAACCGCCAGGACGAGCCCAGCGCCGTTCGTCGCCCAGGTGAGAATTGCATAATTGCCGCTGTGCACGACGGGAATTAACAAACCAGTGGCGGCTAATAGAAAACCCGCTCTTTTGAATGCGCTCACCGGACGGAACAAGTAACCCACGATACCGACGCCGAGTAAGATCGCACCGATGATAGCGGTGATCACCGACAGCACAACCTCATACCAGTGGCCAATGAGTAAAAGCGACGGCGAGAAAACGAATAAGAACGGCACGACGTAGGCGATGGCGCACAGACGCATCGCTTCCCAGCCCGTCTTTACAGGATCGGTTTTTCCAATGGACGCGGCTGCGTAACTCGCCATGCACACCGGCGGTGTAATCATGCTCAGCATGCCGAAGTAAAAGATGAACAGGTGCGCAGCAATAGGTAAAATGCCTAGTTTGGCGAGGCCGGGAGCGACCAACACCGCGAGCAAGACGTAGACCGCCGTGGTCGGCATGCCCATACCGAGAATAATGCTGACGATCGCCGTAAGGACTAACAGCAAGAGCGCATTGCTCTGCCCGATGTTGAGCAGGGTTAATGTCAAAGTGAAACCGAGACCGGTAAGCTGCAGCACGCCAATCACCACGCCGGCGAGTCCCGTGATCGCCGCAATTTCGAGCATGCCGCGTCCCGCGCTGCTGAGAATTTTAACAATCTCTTGCCCGCCGAGCTTCACACCTGGCGTGAGAAAGCCGATGATTAAAGCGGCCAATGCGGCGAGCAGTCCCGCTTCTTCTGGCCGGCGGTTGAAAATGAACATCCACACGACCAGCACGGCGAGCGGGCCGACGAAGCTTGCCGAGCGCTTGAGCACGGGTAGAAGCTTCGGCACCTCATTGCGCGGCAATCCACGTATGCCGTTGCGCGCGGCCAACAGATCGACTTGAATAAACAGCGCAACGTAATAAAGCACCGCCGGCACGAAGGCCGCCAGCGCGACCTTGGCGTAAGGTATCTGTAGATACTCCGCGATCAAAAAAGCCGCCGCGCCCATCACCGGCGGCATGATCTGCCCGCCGGTGGACGCCACTGCCTCGACCGCGGCCGCGACGGGCGGCGGATAACCCGCCCTTTTCATCATGGGAATGGTAAAGGCGCCATCGACGACCACATTGGCCACCGCGCTGCCGCTAATGTTGCCGAATAGGCTGGAAGAAACGATGGCGATCTTGGCTTGGCCGCCGCGAAACCGCCCCATCAAGCTGAGCGAGAAATCGCTCAAGAACTCAGCACCACCGACCACATAGAGTACCTCACCAAAGATGACGAAAACGACCACGATGCTAGCGCCCACTTGCAACGCTTGACCGAAGATGCCGTTGGCATCGAGATAAAGATAGGTCGCGAGCCGGTTAACGGACCAACCTTTGCCGTAAAAATCGCCGGGAAATATGTAAGCAAAGAGCGCGTAGAAAAGAAAACAAGCGGCAATGATGACGAGCGGCCACCCAACCAACCGACGAGTTGCCTCGGCAAGCAGAAGAATCGTGATCGCGCCAAGCACGACCCGTGGCATCGAGATGTCGCCCAAAGAGTTTACGATTGCCGGGTAGTAAATGAAAACGTACAGACCAATGCTCAAACCGCCGACGGCGGCGATCATGTCATACCAGGGAATACGATTTCTGCCATGACCGGGTTTCGCTGGGATCAGCAGGTAAGTGGCGCACAACGCAAGTCCAAGAAACAGCCCCATGTACTGTTCGTTGAAAACGAGCCAACCAATCATTTGGGGCACGTTGAGCAAGAAAAAGATGCCGGCGAGAGGAACCGCCATGAGCAGCCACTTGCCGAGAATGTTGAACAAACCGCTCAGCTCGCGCACGCGCACATTTTCTTCGATTTCCACGTATCGACCCCCTGGACTGCCATCGCTAGCAAAAATTGGGCGATCTAAAAACCTCGGTCAGGATCAGCGTGAATCGTGTAAACTGCACATTCTAACCAATCCAATAGTCCATCGCCCCGTCGCTCGGCTCTTGAAGCGTATGCTTATCTTTTTAACTGCAAATCTCTTTCGTTCGGGCATCATGTTTCACGGACCAGATGCCCGCCTCCTTGTAAAACTTTATGGCGCCCGAATGATACGGAACGGTGAAGTTGGTGAGCGCCTGTGTGTCCTTGGTCCAGCGCTTTAAAAGCGGATGAATGGTTTGAAGCTCGGCCAGATTGTCCCACCAAGCTTTGAGCAATGTCGCGATCGTTTTATCGCTCACCTTTGCCGAGCTGACCAATTGCAACGGATAACCGATCACGTAGGTCTCGCCTTTGATGCCCGCTGCCGGATCGGACTTCACCACCGATGCGCCATATCGTCCGAGGATTTTGTTAGCGGCATCGGTGTTCGGCATGCTGACAAAGCGAATCGGCTCCATGGCGTTGGCTTCCTCGACCACGCCGATGCCGACAGCGGTAAAAGCGGCATCGACCTTCCCTTCCGGCACGGCTCGGACGCCATCATTGAGATTCGATACCCGCACTTGCTGGACGTCGGACGGCTTCAAGCCGCCGGCTTCCATCACGGCATTTTGCCAGGTTTGATTGATCGCGTGCCCGCCGTAATCCCAGGCAAGCCGTTTACCCTTCAGATCGCTGATTTGCTTCACGTCTAACTTATCTCGGATTATCAGCCCAGCCGTAAAGGGAAATACGCCGCCTGAAATGACCCGCACGCTCGGATAGGCCGACTTATAGTTGCCTGTTCCGGTCGCCGCCATATGAGAATCGAGAATGTTGATGATCCCCATTTCGATCTCGCCGCTTTCCAATAACGGCATCCAGGCATTCGGCCCGTTGTACGGCTGCACTTTACCCCCGATCGGCGTAGCTTTGCTCGCGACGGCGGCTAGCGCCGAAGCGATCGCGTGGGCACCGGTCCCGGCGGGATTCGTGCCGATGGCCGCTGTGCGCGGTAAAGCATCGCTCTTATTGGTCGATGGACCGCAGTCGAGCTTCGCCTCGGCGATTTGCACCTGGCCGACGAACAGCAGCGCAACGCCAAATTTTGATCCAATTTTCATGACCGAACTTTTTCTCCCCATTACTCCATCACTCCTTTACTCCATTATTACTCCGTGTCTTTTGTCTAGCTGCAAATTTCCTTCGTGCGCGCATCGTGCTTCCCTGACCAAACTCCGGCATCTTTATAGAATTTAACCGCTCCCGGATGATACGGCACAGTGAAATTGGTGATCGCCTGCACATCCTTGGTCCATCTTTTGAACTGCGGATGGATGGTTTGGAGCTCCGTCATATTCTCCCACCAGGCTTTGAGCAAGGTGGAAACGGTGCGTTCATTGACTTTGGTCGATGACGCGACATGGAGCGCGTAACCGATAACGTCGGTATCGCCCCGGATTCCCGCCGTCAGCTCTTGTTTGACGATCGAAGCGCCATACTTGGCGAGAATCTTGTTCGATGCCTCGCCCGCCGGCAGACTCAGGAAGCGAATCGGTTCCATGGCGTTAGCTTCCTCGTTGATGCCGATGCCGATGGCCGCAAACGTGGCATCGACTTTACCCTCCGGCACCGCCCGGATGGCGTCGTTCAAATTGGAAAAGCGTACTTGCACGACATCCGTCGGTTTTAGCCCGCTTACTTCCATCGCCGCACTTTGCCATGTCTGGGTGATCGCATGCCCGCCGAAATCCCAGGCCATGCGTTTGCCCTTGAGATCGCTCGGCCGCTTGATGTCCGATTTGTCGCGCACCATGAGACTGCCGGTGAACGGAAACACGCCGCCCGACGCGATGCGAATCATCGGATAAGCTTTCTTATAATTTCCAGTTCCCGTCGCGGCCATTTGTGCATCGAGAATATTGATGAAGCCGAATTCGACCTCACCGCTTTCGAGCAGCGGCATCCACGCGTTCGGACCGTTGTAAGGCTGTACCTTGGTCGCGATCGGCGTGACCTTGCTCGCCACCGCGGCCAAGCCGGACGCCATCGAATGCGCTCCAGTGCCAGGCAAGTTAGATGCGATGGCGACCGTGCGGGGGAGATCGTTGCCGGTATTGGTCACCGGGCCGCAATCTACTTTCGCCAAGGCGCTGAATTGCGTGCAAGGGAGAAACACGAAACTTAACGCGAGCAGAACACGGATGCCGAAGTTTACGACTCTCATTTCATGCCTCCTATTTAGACGTCAATCCTTGAGCCGATAAAATCGTCTCGCTTTGTCCGCCAAAATCTTGCGCTTGGCTGAATCCGAGATATCCGCGCGCGCTTCGATGCCTGGAATATCCTCCAGGTACTGCGTGCGCTGCCGCTCGTGCGGATAATCGGACGCGAAGAAGATATGGTCGTCGCCGAACAGCTCCAGAACGTAGGGCAATGTGCGTTCTTCGGATTCGAGCGAAACGTAAACTTGTCCGCCTTTGATATAATCGCTCGGCATCTTTTTTAACCGCGGCGACCACTTTTTGCCGCGCCGATCGAAATCCTCGTCGAGCCGGTCCATCATAAAAGGAATCCAGCCGGCGCCGGCCTCGAGATAGGCGACGCGCAATTGCGGAAAAAGCTCGAAGACGCCCTGGAAAATCATGTTGGTCATCTGAATCATCAGCGGCAGCGGATGCTCGAGGGCGTGTACTTCGACAAACGTCTCGAAGAAATCGAAGCCCAGACCGCGGCTCGGCGCACCGTGAATGGCGAGGGGCATGTCAAGTTTGCAAGCTTCCTCGTAAATCGGAAAGAAGCTTTCGTGGCCGTAGCCTTTGCGCAGGCAGGTCACCGACGGCAACATGGCGGCGGGCATGCCGAGGTCGTTTTTCACCCGGCGCATTTCTTCGACCGCCGCGGCGACATCATGGATCGGGGTCAGCGCCGCGCCGAGAATACGCGGCGTCCGCTTCGTGTAGGTCGCGTGCAACCAGGAATTGTAGGCACGGGCGATGTCGACGGCCCAAGCGGGGTCTTGAATGAGACCGAAAGCCAACGCCGCAGTGGGATAAACCACTGTAGTTTGAATGCCGCACTCGTCGAGGAACGAAATCCAGGTGTCGCAGTCGGGGTAATCGCGCAGCCCCGGCGAGCTCATGCCGGATAGCCGCGCCCACCCATCGAGGGAAGGAAACGGCGCAAAGGTATCCGCCCAGCTTTCATCCTTGCTGGTACCCCGATAATTGCCGCCGAGATATTCCAAGATTTCTTTGTTTCGCTCCGTGATGTGCCCATCGCCGTCGATTACGGGAAAACGATTTTGACGCATAATCCGGAACCCGCCTTTCGCGTCTGCGTGAGCGATCAACGGTCCCACGCGCCGCTATCTATCTCTCGACTCCTCTGGTGTTGTCAAGTTCCTGAATCCCAAGGCTAAATCGGAGAAACACAAGCCCGCGCCAAGTTTGTGAGCCATGAAGGTCTTTAACCTGCCAGCGATCAGTTGTGGATTCTAGCTTTCCTAGATTTCAGGGCGCTTGGCCAAAAACATCAGCAAAGTGGCGCCGAGACTTGCGATGGCGAATATCCCGAACGCGATCATGTAACTCTTGGTGAGGTCATAGAGGAAACCGGCGAGAACAGGACCGATGAATGTTCCTGCCGTTTGCACCGAGCGGCTCATGCCTTGAATCGTCGCAAAAGCCTTGGTGCCGAAGTAATCGGCGCGAATCGGATCTTGCAACGAGGCGAGGCCGCCGTATGAGAGGGAGTAAATAATCATGCATGGCGTAAAGATCACAGCTTGCGCCGTGTAACCCATCAGCAAATACAGAAAAGCTCAGAGCCAGAAGCAATCCCATCATGAGTCTTCTTTTGTCCAGTAGATCTCCCAGCCAACCCATGCCGACACGGGCCGGAGCCCCGATCAGCGCCGAGAGCCCGAGTAAACTGCTCGCCGCCTCAGTGCTCCAGCCCCGGTCGACCAGCAGAATGACGAAATGAACCGACACTCCTTCGGTGACCATGTGGCGCAGCGCCATCGCTGTCGATAGAAACCAAAACGTTTTGTGGTGCAACGCTTCTCCCAAGGTGAATTGCGGATCGCTCGATGGTGCGCGTGACCGTTGAGAGTGCGCGCTCGCGCCGTCGGATTTCGCCATCGCCGCTTCTTCCCGGTGGTAAATTCGATTTATGAATAGAGCGATGGGAAAACCAATCGAGAAAATAATAATTGCTGATAGGGTCGCCGCGGCGCGCCAACCCCACAAAGCAATGACCCAGCCGACCAAAGGCACGAGCGGTCCGGAGATGCCCGGACCCATCCGAAAAATGCCGAAAGCCAAACTCCTCCGCTCGCGAAAAACCTTTGCGATCAGTACGCTGATCGGCATATTGTAGCCCAAGCTTGATCCGAGCACGATGCCCAGGACAATGACGACATAAAGCATCGGCAGCGAATCGACCCAACTCAGTGCGAGAAATCCGAGCGTGCAAATGACGAGACCGACGAAAAGCATGCGATGAGCACCAACGCGGTCGGTAAGGTAACCCTCGATCGGACCTAAGATACCGGACTCGACGCGCGCCAATGAAAACGCACCCGAGATCGCCGTCCGGCTCCAACCAAATTCACGTTCGAAAGACGGGAAAAACGCACTCATACCGAAATAGCTGAATCCGGTATTCACCGCGTGCGTGATACATCCGGCGATCACAAGCCACCATTTTCGCTCCATGAAGTGTAAGTTCCGAAGTTGTCGACCAGAAAATTACCGGCAGATTAGCTGAAATCCAGCATGTAAGAAACCACTTGAGTTGCGCGGTTCAGCGGCGCTAAGTGTGCAACACCCATGGTTTCGCAGACTTTGTCTATACTTCGCATCATTGCCGATCGTTCTTTCCATGAGGTTGAAACATTTCAACAACCCGATACACTGCCGGATCTGCGGCAGTCTACTCGATAGACGACGCTGCGTGAATCCAAGAAACCAAACTGTCAGGAGGTGAATCATGCGGTTCTTACTGAAGGTCAACATCCCCGTTGAGTCCGGCAACGCGGCCGCGAAGGCCGGAAAGCTCGGCGCGACCATCCAATCAATTCTGGCGGATTTAAAGCCGGAGGCCGTTTATTTTACCGACAACAACGGTCAGCGCGCGGGATTCATTTTTCTCGAGATGCAAGATGCTTCTCAAATCCCAGCCATCGCTGAGCCGTGGTTCGTTGCGTTCAATGCAAGCGTTGAGATTCATCCCGTCATGATACCGGACGATCTAGCCAAAGCCGGCGGCGCCATCGAGAACGCAGTCAAGAAATACGCCTGATCGCTCGCCCGCCATCGAGCACGCGGTTCAAGCGCAAACCATCCGGGAAAGAAGTTGGGACAGGTCTTGCAATCTCACATTGTCGTAATGCAAGACCAGACTCCGTAGACTTCGAGATTTAAAATTGGGCAACTTAGGCAAGTCAGATTCAAAAGATGACCGACACAGATGACTGCCTCTTACGTAACGTGAGCAATGCCAAGCATCGCTAAACTAGAGCAACAGATCAGAGATTTTATTAACAACCGAAGGAAGCAGCATGTGCTCCTTCAAGATACTGCTGCCTGGAATCTGTTGTGTAGCAGCCTAAGGAGATACAGAGTTAGCAGTTGATGCGTACAACAAATCCGGCAATCTCGCTTCAGAAGGTGCGGCCTATTTGGTCGTCTACGGTGCGTTGCAGGCTCTATTTCTTCAACAAGACGCCGTTGAGAATCTCTGTCAAGCGTTGGCGATCGTTTATCGCCGCGACCCACTCCTAAACTACATTAGAGAGATACGAAACGACAGCACCGGTCATCCAACGAAACGAGGCGGCGGAAGGGGCTACAAGTACAACGTCATATCAAGACCGAGTCTTACAAAAGACGGATTCGACCTCATGACAACCTATCCTGATAGAAGGTCACCCATGTTCCGTAATGTCAGCATCCCGTCGCTGATTGAAAATCAGAGGTGTATACTACAAAACGTACTGACAGAGGTGCTCGAAAAATTGGAAAACGAAGAAGCCGAACATAGAGCAAAATATCGAGACCAACGACTTCAAGACGCTTTTCCCGAAACGCTCGGATACTACTTTCAGAAGATTTTCGAGGCAATTCATGGAAGCTCACCGATTGAGCTTGGACTAGTCGACTTGAGGTGCGTCTCGGAGGCTGTTGAAGCCTACAAGGAACGGCTCAGAGCGCGCGGCATGCTCGACGCGTATGATTCTGTTTCATATTTACTAAAACTCATTGAATACCCACTCACCCAACTATCGATTTATTTTGATGACCGAAGACATAGTTCAATAAATGATAAGGATGCTTATATCTTTGCATTTTTCATTCAACGACACATGGAAGAATTATTGGCGATAGCGAAGGAAATTGACGCAGTCTACGAAAAAGCACCGTAAGAAGGAGATGGCGACGCGATCGTAAGTCTTTAGCCGGTATCTGACTTACCCCAAGGGATCGGGTTTTGAATCTTGATGTTTAGTACGAATCTCGCCACCACAAAAATCCTACGTGGAGGGTATCGAAGATCGCTTATCCGCTTATCATTATGTTCCGCCCACAGAGTTACGTGACCTTTTCAGCCGCCGCTGACGAATCACCCCATCTCCCCTCCTTCGCTAATTGCTCTTAAGTTGACGGTCGTTTCGAAGTTTTGTTAAAGGATGCTCAGTTCGTCACACGAGTTTGGCACAGATTTATAGCAAGGAGCGACGTGGACTCACCGAAGTGTCTGAACAATCAGACGAGAAATGAAAAATGACGCCGGTACTCTTGTCCGCGGTTTTTTTCGCTCTTGCGTTGGCCGCCACGTCTTTAAGCGCGAACGCTGAAGTCGTCAACATCGGGATTTCCACCGTCGGTCTTTACGAGCTGCCGACGGAAATTTCCAAGCGAAAAGGTTTCTACCAGGAAGAAGGACTTGACGTGCGCAAGATCGTCGTGCGCACGCCGCTCCACGTCGCCGCGCTGCTCGCGGGCGAGTTGGACTACTCGACCGTCACGGGAATCATCTTGAGCGCCAGCGTGCAGGGAATGCCACTTAAAACCATCATGGGATGGTTCGACAAACCGCTGCATATGCTGATCGCTCGTCCCAATATAAAGAAGCTCACCGATCTCAAGGACAAGAGAGTCGCGGTAAGCACCTATGGGTCGATCCCTCACGTCATGCTTCGCGAGGCGCTCGCCTCCGCCGGCATGAATCCGGAAAAAGATATCACCGTGCTCGCTCTCGGCGGTTCGGGAGACAGACTGGCGGCGCTGGCGGCCGGTATTGTCGATGCGACGCCGCTGGATGTGGCTTACGTTCAGAGGACCGAAAAGCTCGGCTTTACCAATCTGCTTTATCTCGGCGACGCCGTGAACCTGCGCCTCGGCGGCTTCGCCGTCAACATGGACAAGATTCAGCGCAATCCGGAGCAGATCTCGCGCGTAGTCCGGGCTACGTTGAAAGGAGTGAGGTTCCTGAAAAACAACAAACCGGAGACCTTGGCGATCATGCGCGACTACCTCAAAATAAGCGGCGATTACGTGGAAAAAATCTACCAGTTCGCCATGAGATCTCTCAATGAGGACGGCCTGGTCGCGAAGAACAGTCTGGATAATGAGATCCGCCTGGCGCGGGAGCAGCTCAAAATCAAAGAAGAGATTCCCGAGTCCAAGGTCGCCGAATGGAAATTTATCAAGGAGATTCTCGCCAAACGATAGCGCTAACAAAGGGGACGGCCTCGAACGTTCCCTTCTGATTGTATGGATCCAGAAAAGAACTCACCGCGGAGGCGCGGAGGGCGCGGAGTAAAGAGTTCTTGATTAAGAAATCCTCCTGAACTCTGCGAACTCTGTGCCTCTGTGGTGAAATAAGTATGAGGGTCGCGTCCTGAACTTAGACGTTCTGAACCTCGGCGAGTTGAGGTCGTGTCAGGATATCTAAACGCTCTCGTAGAGACGGAAAGGCTCGTCAACGAAACCAACTATTCTTTCCTACGCTCGGTTAAGACCCGAAGGGAGACTTTCTCATGAAACATAGCACCGATCGCATTCTCACCACCCACTGCGGCAGTTTGGCTCGGCCGAAAGACCTGCTCGATCTGATGAAAGCAAAAGTAAACGGCGCGCCGTATGACAAAAACGCGTACGCTTCACGGGTTCAAAGCGCGGTGGCAGAGATTGTCCGCAAGCAGGTCGATAACGGCATCGACGTTGTCACTGACGGCGAGCAAGGGAAGCCTGGGTTCTTTGCATACGTGCGCAAACGGCTTGCTGGCTTTGAAGCGCCCGCAAGCTGGTGGCTGGAAGCAGTGGGCCGCTGAAGTGGCTGCTTTCCCGGAGTACTACGAAAATTATTTCAGCCGGCGCATGATGGGGGGCAGCATTGCGCCGCGCACGCCGATGGTATGCACGGGACCAGTGAGCTATCGCGGGCAAGAAGCCATGCGGAAAGATATTGAGAATCTCAAAGCGGCGCTCGGCGGTTTAAAAGCCGAGGAAGCCTTCATGCCCGCCGTAGCGCCGAGCGGAGTCGGAACGAACGAGTTCTATCGCAGTGACGAAGAGTTTTTGCGGGCAGTCGGCAAAGCATTACGGGAAGAATACCAAGCGATCGTCGATGCGGGATTTATTCTTCAGATCGACGATCCATGGCTGACGGAAGTGCACAGCCAAGATCCGTCCTTGAGTTTCGCCGAGCGACGCAAGATCGCTGAGCGATCTATCGACGCGCTCAATCACGCCCTTCGCGGCATCCCGGCGGAAAAGATCCGCTTCCACACTTGCTACGGCATCAACGAAGGTCCGCGTGTGCACGACGCACCGCTGAAAGACATCGTGGACCTCGTTTTGAAAGTGAACGCCGGCGCCTACGCGTTCGAGGCCGCCAACGCGCGGCACGAGCACGAATATCACGTTTGGGAAAGCGTGAAGCTACCAGAAGGCAAAGTGCTCATCCCTGGCGTGATCACCCACGCGAGCAACATCGTCGAGCACCCCGAGCTGATCGCCGAGCGCATCACGCGTTACGCCAAACTTGTCGGCCGGGAAAACGTGATCGCCGGAAGCGATTGCGGCTTTTCGTCTCAGGCAACTTACAACCCCGAAGTCCACCCAAAGGTCGTGTGGGCAAAGTTCCAAGCGATGGCGGGAAGGCGCTCTCCTGGCAACGAAGCAGCTCTGGCATTAAGCGCTGCGACCCAACTAATGCCTGCTGCCTAATGTCTATTGCCTTCTTCTAATCCAACCACATTAATTTCGCCGGGTTGTCCTGCAACATGACCTTGACTTCGTCCGGCTTTATGCCGAACCCCAACGGCGCCCGGATGAAAACGCGCATCCCGTCGATGGCGTCCATGTGCAGCACCTGGCCGAAGTCGCTGCCGATGATGCAGCGGTCCAGACCGACTTCCTTAATAGGCGAATCGTTTCCATTGGGTCGGTGACCGGGCTGATACAAGCTCGGAATCATCGGCTGGCAGTAGGTGCCGACGTAAACGCCCAGATCGCGCAGCTGTTTCATTTCATCGAGCACCGACTTGTTGCCCGGGAGATTCCTGGCCCCATGCGAAAAGCCAGAATTCTTCGCTCGCGGAAGACTTTTGCGATCAGCACACTAATGGGCATGTTATAACCGAGACTGGAACCGAGCACGATGCCGAGCACAATCAACAACATAAAGCATGGGCAAGAAATCAACGCGGCTAAGGACCAAAAATCCCAACGTGCAAATAACGAGACCGCTAAAAAGCATCCGATGGGCGCCGACCCGGTCGGTCAGGTAGCCTTCGACCGGACCTAAAAGCCCGAACTCGATTCGCGTCAGCAAAAACGCTCCCGAGATCCCTCTGCGGCTCCAGCCAAACTCTCGCTCAAATGACGGAAAAAACGCGCTCATTCCGAAGTAGCTGAAACCGGTATTCACCGCGTGGGTAATACAACCGGCAATGACGAGCCACCACTTACGATCCATTGGAATATAATTCAGATTGCGGTCCGCAGAGTGGCGCAGGTTAACTTAATTTCTCCACGCAAGAAAGAGAACGCATGAATACTGGCAAGGCATTGTTAGAGTGCCCGCACGCGCAGAGCGCAGTCATGGCGTCGCACATTACGTTTAATTACGCGGCAAGCCGAACCCTTTCATAAGTAAGAATAGGGTCACGAAGATGTGAATATGCGCGAGATGCCGGTCCGTCGTCGATGTCGGCATCGTAATAACTTTTTAACCAAAAAAAACTTGTCGGGCAGCTTTCACATGTGTTATCTCTGCCTTGGGTCATGGACGTGTGGCTGAACTGATACTGCGACCCTGCCGATCTCGTTTTTGGCTGAAGTATTTTGCCAGGTGATTTAGCAAACACTCCCAGCTGGGGTGTGCTCTCAGTCCATTTGACTCCGTAAGGTTCAACATTTGAAATTCGTCATCAGCTGGCTGTGCCGATCGTGTTCGGCGAGCAGCATGTCGCATCAATTGCACGCTGACGCATTGCTAGGTACGCGCGAAAACACCCAGCGCGCACGCGTTTCTGACTGGCACTGGTGACGTAAAAAAGTGTTTGGCACAAATCTCGCTTCATTCGCTGCATCAATCACCAGGGCCAGAGCTTCAGAAATTTTTCTTCCGGCTGTCGTCGAAATGTTCATCCGCCAAAGAAACTATACTCTTTAGAGTGGAAAACTTTCGCCGCATTATCCAACTATGGAGTTCACAACTCCTTGAAAGGCGAGGACCGCGTCCATGCTTGAGCAGGAATATGACTTCTATTTAGCCGACACTGATGCAGGGAAAAGCATCCATTATAACCTGCGATATCGAGTCTATTGCCTGCGAGAAAAATTTGAAGACCCGTGCCATTATCCTAATTCTCTGGAACAAGATGAATACGATGATGCATCGGCGCATTTCATCGTTAGGTCCCGCGTAACGGGGGAGTGGTTGGGCGCTATGCGCTTGATCGTGGCCCCTGTGCAAAAGCTTCCGGTCAGCAAAATTTCCTCGGTCGACCTGGAAAATTTTGCCGGCGTAAATCGAACAAAAGTGGCGGAAGCCTCTCGTTTGTGCACCTTGCTTCCACCAACTCAGGACTCGCATCCTGCTTCGAGCAATCTAAGAGGCCCGCAAGTAGATCGAGCCGCTTCTTGCCACCACAACAGCCACGCATTGCAGACCTCTTGGATTACCGTGGGTTTGATCCGGGCGGTTCGGCAGTATTCTCTCACGCATGAAATAATTTATTGTTTGTTTCTAATCAGTGATCCACTGGCGAGAATATTGCGGCGGTTAGGAATGGAGATTGAACCGGTGGGCTCCCCCTGTCTGCACCGCGGATGGCGCCGTCCTTACATGCACAATTTCAAAACCGGCTACCAGGCCATGCGCGCCCGGTCACCGGAGCTTTATAAATCCTTCTGTCGTCCGACCGCGTACGGCCGTTTCTCCGAACTAGAAGATATCTCAGAGGCGTTGCCGCTAGCGGCTTACGGTGGTGAGCGCCGACCCATCAGCCTGGGGTCGAACCCGAAAGAGAAAAATCACAAACCGAAAGACCACGGCGACAGAGATGAGCGAATCGAAGCGCCATTCTTGATATCGCCCGCCGCTGCTTGGCGTTTTTAACCTCTTTAGAACGTAGGCTAGTTGAGCGTAGCAAAACCGGCCGATTACTTCGGTTGGCTGAATGAAAGACCAAGGCACGGGCCTTGCCGTCCCTTTCTGCGGTTTGCGCTCTTTGTGGTTAATCTTTGATCTTGCTTGTTGCCTTTCGCTTCTCGGCTATTTCTCTTCCAACCACATCAGCTTCGCGGGATTATCCTGTAACATCTGCTTAACTTCTTCCGGCTTGATGCCGAATCCCAACAGCGCGCGGATGAAAACGCGCATGCCGTCGACGGCGTCCATGTGCAGCACTTGGCCAAAGTCGCTGCCGATAATGCAGCGGTCGGGACCGATTTCTTTGATCGTCCGAATGGTT
>DASPXM010000370.1:0-21950 GCA_035637295.1 Verrucomicrobiia bacterium | reverse complement strand
CCGTTGTCCCTCGTTGACACTTCAATTTCGTGATTCTTATGAGTGTGCTTCATGGGGTCCTCCGCTCCGGGGGTCAATCTTAACCACTCGTGGACCCAGTATGTCAACGCACAACCGTGGGCGTCGCTTGCAATCGAAACCCGTCGGCGATAAACCCCGGCGTCATGCCATATACGCTCAAATTTTATCTATACCTCTTCGTTGCCGGGTGACTTGCACTAAAACATCACTCGCTTTTTTTGCCGAGCATCGAAAACATCGGGATTGACGCGTCGTTCAGTTCAATCGGCGGCACAAAAAACATTAAAGCGGTGCAAATCCTGCACAAGTACCCAAGCGCCAATTGCGTTTGACAAGCTTCGGCCACTGTGTGAGTGTGCAACAGGCGAGTCCACAGGTTTATTCCGGCTGACGCTGCTTCCGGCTGGCAACTCTAGATTGATAATATTCACGCCCGATTGGTTTCATACCGCTCGGGCTTTTGTTTTTTTGCGGGCTGGCTTCATAGGAAAAACGCAAAGCAATGGTGGTTGGGGACTTTGGATTTCTTCGAAATAATTAACCACCAGACATTTTCATCCCACAGGGCGAGCTAAAAGCTTCATGGCAATTGGAGAGAAAAGAATGAGGAAAACAATCGCTGTCTTCATGCTTACTACAATCATGTTGGCAACTGTTTCTGTAATCGAGGCGCAGCAGCCAGCGAAAATTCACCGGATAGGTCTGTTGACGGGTGCAGCTGCCCCACCGCCCTCATCCCCTTCAGCGTTCGAGCAAGGTTTGCTTAAATTGGGCTACGTGGAAGGTCAGAACATCACCATCGAGGCCCGGTATGCCAACGGGCGGATGGACCGCCTTCCCGAACTCGCGCTCGAACTCACGCGCCTCAAACTAGACGTGATTGTGACGCTGAGCTTTCCCGCAGCTCTCGCCGCTAAGCAAGCGACCTCGACCATCCCCATCGTCGTTATCGGTGCCGGCGATCCAGTGGCCACTGGACTCGTCGTTAGCTTCGCCCGGCCAGGTGGAAACATCACCGGAGTGAGCGCCCTGGAAACGGAGCTGAGCGGCAAACGTCTTGAGGTGTTGAAGGAAGCCTTTCCCAAGTTGGCCCGCGTGGCGGTCCTCTGGAATGCGGCCGATTTTGGAATGACCTTAAAATTTCGGGAGCTTGAGCAAGCGGCGCTGGCATTGCGGGTGGCAGTGCAAGCTTCGGCGGTCCGTGAACCCAAGGATTTCGATGGTGTCTTTTCGGAGATGATACGTAAGCGGCCGGATGCGCTGTTTGTCATCACCGACCCATTGACCTCGCTCAATCGGAAGCAACTTGTGGAATTGGCGACAAAGAGTCGGTTGCCGGCAATGTACGAAAATTCATCGTATGTGGATGATGGGGGGCTCATGGCCTACGGCCCGAGCCAGGCGGAGAACCTGCAGCGAGCCCTCCACCACGTCGACAAGATTCTGAAAGGCGCCAAGCCCGCTGAGCTACCGATCGAGCAGCCGACGAAGTTCGAGTTCATCGTCAACCTCAAGACGGCGAAGCAGCTTGGCCTGACGATCCCGCCGAACGTGCTGGCGCGGGCGGACAAGGTGATCAAGTGACGCCAGGATTGAACTGTATTCTCCTTCTACTCAATACGCGCGCTTCGAACGATTGATCAAAAACGGTTCGATTTTGGTTTGGATCGTTTATAGCCCCGTCCAGCCACTATGCACTTTTCCGCCTTTGCAAGTTTTTGAATTGCCGCATACTTAGCACTTGCAAGTTTTTCAGAGCCGAGGATTGCGCGGGTTCAAATCCCGGCCCCGCAACCAAAAACCAAGGGGTCTAAACGGCCCCTTTCCTTTTCTTCGCTCTTCATAGAACACTTCTCAGGCTCTTCTTTGGTGAAAGCACGCGCTTTGGAGTTCGCGACAATATTGAGTAACCCGACACAAGTGCTAGATTATCGTCCTAGAAACTTGAGTTCGGAACACGGGTTGACAAGATGATGTCCAATACAGTTAAGCGCCACGCGAAATGATTCGACGAATCTCTTCACTATTAGCTGTTCTGTTGTGCTGCGGCAGCGCGGCCCTCGCTTCGAATCATTACACGGACAGACAATTGGAGGCGTTGGCAGCCAGAGTAGGAAAGACGTTCTGGATTAGCGGGGCAAACGAAAAAGGTCCGTCATTTTTAACCGCGCCGAGCCCCGGAGCCACGACCTTTCGGCCCGAGGAAAACGACTCCTTCGAGATCACCGAACTGACGGGACAAAAGATCAAAGATCCTTATTACAAGGTCAGATTTGAATCGGGAAAAGTGGGATATATTCGACCGGAATCGTTTCATGAAGAATTCAACGTCACGATTTTATCCCATGATCCCCATGCTGACGAGAAGAAAAAGGCGGGGGATCAAGCGATCGAGGAGAAAAAAAGACTCGAGTGGATAAAATCGCAACCCTGGTCTCCCGCCGTTAAAGCGGCCGCGATCAAAAAGCAGCCGACGCCGGGACTGAACGGTGCCGAGGTGAAGCGAGTCTTGGGTGCACCGACCCGCGTCAGTAAGATCCGCGGCACGACAAAAGTCGCCCATGAGGAGCGTTGGTTTTATGCAGACGGCTCTGTGCTGACTTTTCATAATGGGCTGTTGAGCAGTGTCGAAAAACGAGAGAACAAGTAAGTTTCTCCGGCCCATTCCCAACAACCCTAATTTGTTCGACACACAATACCGGCAAGTCAAAGCTTTAACTTTTGCAGCTTTTCATTTCGTCGACGTTGCGACTTCGAGAGCCGGTTCGGATTGCCGCTTTTGGATCGACGGAGTTCCATAAAGTCAACTTCTTCATCGGCAGCATACGTCCCATCGAGGGTTCGCAGTATTTGGTTGAATTCATCTGCAGAAATCGCCACGGCGCCGAATCGTTCGACCGCAGTACGGATTTCTCGATCCGATGTCACAACCGCACAGCCGTTACCTTTTTCACGCGCGACGCGCACGATCACTGCGTCGGCCTTCTCCCCCAGTCGCGAATAGATAACCGAAACCCCGTCCTTCATTTCTACGACTTGACTGGCTGAACCCGAGCGCCAACCGTCGAATGCGACAACCACATTAAATTGCTTGATCTTCTGATACCGCGAAAGCTGTTGAACCAGCCAGTTACGTTTGTGTTCGAGCGCTCCTTGCAGCCCCTGGTCACTACCGATCAAATTATATCCATCGATGATCAAATCCACAGCAATTATTGATTCGGCAATTTTCGCCCATTAGAATGCGGTTTTCTGAAGCAGTTGTCAAAAATCCAAAAAACAGGTACAACCGTTCCGATTTTCTGAGGGAGGACTTGGGGATTGCCACTAACCATCAAAAAAGCCCGCAGAATTAACGAGTTGCCGCCATATTTGTTTGCCGAAATAGACCGTAGGAAACGCGAGGCTTTGGCTCGCGGCGTCGATTTAATCGACCTTGGTATCGGTGATCCGGACATTCCGACACCAAGTACGGTAGTCGAAAAACTCCTGGAAGGCGCTAGCAAGCCCGTCAACCATCGTTATCCGAGCAGTTCTGGCATGACGGAATTTCGCGAAGCCGTAGCCAGTTGGTACCTCAAACGCTTCAATGTCAAGCTCGATTCTGCCAGAGAAATCGTCTCCCTTATCGGCTCCAAGGAAGGGATCGGCAATATGGCGGTTGCCTTCGTGGATCCCGGCGACGTCGTATTGGTCGCTAGTCCTTGCTACCCCGTCTATCATATCGGTACAGCCTTCAACGGCGGTAAGAACTACTTTCTGCCGTTGAGAAAAGACAATCAGTTCTTGCCCGATCTCGATGCGATTCCCGTGGAGGTTGCCAAGCAGGCCAAGCTTCTTTGGATCAATTATCCGAACAATCCGACGGCTGCGGTGGCGAACAAAGATTTTTTCAACCGGGTTGTCGACTTCGCCAACAGATATAATGTCATCGTCTGCCATGACGCGGCGTATACGGAGATGGGATACGACGATTACCGACCGATGAGTTTCCTGGAAGCCGAAGGCGCGCGTGAAGTGGGGATCGAATTTCACTCACTTTCAAAAACATTTAACATGACCGGTTGGAGAATCGGCATGGCCGTAGGCAACCAGGAACTGGTCGGCGGTCTAGCGCAAGCCAAGTCCAACTTAGATTCTGGGATATTCCAAGCGATCCAAGAAGCCGGCATCGAAGCACTGAAACTCGGCGACCAAATCGTCGAGCCGTCGCGCAAGATTTACCAGGAGCGGCGCGATATCTTGGTGGACGGATTGCGCGCGGTCGGACTTGAGTGCGAGAAACCGCGCGCGACTTTTTACGTCTGGGTCGCCTGTCCCAAGGGACATTCCTCCACGGGCTTTACGGCGAAGCTGCTCGACGAAGCGGGAGTCGTGACCACCCCCGGCAATGGTTTCGGCGACGCTGGTGAGGGTTACGTTCGCTTTACCGTTTGCGTTGACAAAGAACGACTGCGGGAGGTTGCGGAAAGGATTCGACGGGTGAAACTCTGAGTTTCTTTCCGCAAAGCGGCGGCATGGCAAACGCGATAGCCCATCAGGTTTACGTCGGGATTGGCTCCAACGTGGGCAACAAGAAAGAAAATTTCTTGGAGGCCGTCGGGCGCCTGGCCAAGCTCCCTGATACCAAGGTAATCAAGGAATCGTCGCTTTACGAAAGCGAGCCTTTGGGCGACTCTAAAGACTGGTACGTTAATGGCGCGATCGAGATCGAGACCAAATTCAAACCTGACATGCTGCTCAAAAAATTCAAAAACATCGAACGCGCCATGGGCCGCAAGAAAGTAAAAAAACGCTGGGGCGCGCGCATCATCGATCTGGATATTCTGCTTTATGACTCGGCAGTGATCAAGAAAAAAAACCTGAGGATTCCTCACCCCGAAATGCCCAGCCGCAAATTTGTGCTCCTTCCTTTAAGCGAGATCGCGCCGCAGGTGATTCATCCCGAGCTGGGTATGACGATTTCCGAATTGCTGATCAACGTCAAGGACAGCAAAAAAATTCACCTCTATCACGTATAAGCCTTGGATCAGCGATTACGCTGAAACGAAATGTCACTGCTCCGCCTTTTCCTGTTTCTGCTGCTTTGCTACCTCGTTTTTACCGCGCTCAAGGCCATCGCCGCCGGCTGGAAAACCAAGCCCCCTGGCCGGCGCCGTGACGATCGGGACGGAGAAGAGATGGTGTTCGATCCTCAATGTCAGAGCTACGTTGCCAAGTCAGACGCGATATTGAAATCCGGGCAATATTTTTGCAGTCAGGAATGCGCGCGGCTTTATTTAGCTCGCTAGAGCTTGCAGAATTTTTTCCTGTACGGCGTCGAAGCCGCCGTTGGACATCACCAGCACGACATCGCCGGGTCGGGCATCCTGCGCTATATAGGCGGCGATATCTACGGCGCTTTCGATCGTCCGAGCGCGATCATCCGCGGTGCGATGGTTAAGCTCTCGCACGAGGTTTGTAACCGATAGCCGTTCGCTTTCCGGTACTTTTTCAGGCTGGTACACGCCGGCTACGACAATTCGATCGGCCAAAGCCAAGGCGGCAGCGAACTCTTTCTCAAAAATATTGCGCTTACTGGTATTGCTGCGCGGCTCGAATACCGCCCAGAGTCGGCGGCCGCTATAAGCGGCTTTGACCGCTTCGATGGTCTCGCTCACCGCCGTCGGATGATGGGCGAAGTCATCGATGACTAACACGCCGCGCCGTTCGCCGCGAATTTCTTGGCGCCGCTTGACTCCCCTGAAAGTGCGGAAGCCATCGAGCAATTTTTCACGCTCGATACCCATCATTCGCCCCATCGCATAGACCGCCAGCGCATTCATGACGTTGTGCCGACCGATGATGGCAGCTTCGATGCGACCCTCGGCTTTGCCTCGGTAACAGGGCGCAAAAAAAGTTCGGCCTTCGTGAAACTGCGGATTGTCCGCCGTCCAGTCAACATCGCCGCCGGACCCGTAAGTGCTGCGTTGGCAACGCGCCGTGGCGGCGATTTCCGTTGCTACGGGGTAATCGCCGCAAACGACCAGAAGACCGTCCCCCGGGATAATGTCCATGAGGCGCGCGAAAGCAGCCTTAACGTGATCGAGGTCCTGGTAAATGTCGGCGTGATCGAATTCCACGCTGGTGAGAATCACGTTGCGTGGCCGATAGTGAAGAAACTTCGGTCCCTTGTCGAAGAAAGCCGTGTCGTACTCGTCGCCTTCGAGCACGACATGATCGCCGGCGCCGACCTGCCAGCCATTGCCGAAATTGAGCGGCACACCGCCGACGAAAAAACCGGGATCGAGCCCGGCGCAGTTGAATACCCAGGCAGCCAAGGCGGTCGTCGTCGTCTTTCCGTGGGTGCCAGTAATTACCACCGAAGTGCGCGCGCCGATCAGAAATCGACCTAGCGCCTGCGGAAAAGAAATGTACGGGATATCTTGGCTGAGCACGGCTTGCGCCTCGGGATTGTTGCGAGACACGGCATTGCCGACGACCACGAGATCGGGACGGGGCGAAAGATGCTCCGCGCGAAAACCCGAAAGTATCTCGATCCCAATTTCAGCGAGATAGTTACTCATGGGCGGATAAATATTTTGATCCGAGCCTGTCACCCGATATCCTCGTGACTGCAGAAGACCAGCCAGGGACGCCATGCCGACACCACACACTGCGATGAGGTGAATATGACTCCCCGCTGGCGGAAGATCGTTCATGGGAAGAGAACTTTCATAATCTGATCGTGAATGCGTGGCCGAAAGTCCCTGATTTTCTCATTTTTCCGCGATGGATGCACACGATTTGTTAGCAGTATGACGTAACAGTCTTTCTCAAGATCCCACCAGATCGAGCAACCCGTGAAGCCAAGATGGCCCACGGACCGCGATGAAAAGAGACTGCCGCTAGCCGAGCTATCAGGCGACGGCGTATCCCAACCGAGAGCAAAGTTAGAATGAGCCGCCGATTCGTCCTTGGTGAGAAACTCCCGCACCAGCGATTGCGGCAAAAAACCATCCTTCCCATGGAGACATTGATTCATGCGAACCAGCAAAGCGTGCAAATCACGCGCTGACGAGAATAGCCCGGCGTGGCCCGCGACTCCGCCCATCGCGTAGGCATTGTCATCATGCACTTCGCCGCAAAGAATTTTTTTTCGCCAGGGACAATTTTCCGTCGGCGCGATCATGTCTTCGACCGGCTGCAGACGACGCGTTCGGAGCTGCGAAAGATCGATGAAACCGGTAGACCGGAGTCCCAAGGGTTTGAAGATTCTATCCTGACAGAAGCGGTCGAAGGTGTTGCCCGCAAGGATTTCTACGGCCTCGCCTAGGATCATAAAACCGAGATCACTGTAGAGGCACTGGGATCCGGGCGGCGTCAATGGCTTCTCGCGGTGAATTTGTTCGAAAACGAAATTCTTCGCCGCCCGGCTTGTGACAAAATTAATCCGTCCCGATTTTTCGCTCCTGATGATTTCTTCAAAGAACGCTTTCCAAGCGGGCAATCCCGAGGAATGACTGAGGAGATGACGAATGGTGGTGAGACTCTTACCGAAAACCCCGTACATGGGAATAATTCGGGTAATTTGGTCGTCTAGACGCAATTTCTTCTCGCGAATCAGCAGCATGATGGCGACTGCTGTAGCGAGTGGTTTGGTCAGCGACGCCAAATCGAAGATCGTCGCCGTCTGCATCGCCGTTTTCTGTGGCAACAACGAGCGAAAGCCAAATGCCCGCTCATAAAGCACGGATTTATCCTTACTCACCAACACGACGGCGCCGGGAAACACTCCCTCCGTAATAGCTTGTTGAAAGGCGTTTTCGACCGGCTGAAAATCCATGCTTCTTGGATCAATGAAATTTCGACGTTGGAACGGCTCATCGCCGCCCTTCTGCTTGCCGTTGCCACACGAGTTAATGAAAACGCGGGCAGATGAGCGCGCCAACGCGAGCAGCGCCACTTGGGCTAAATTACCGGGGATTCGAGCAATTGCAATGTCGCTGCGTTGCCATCCAATACCATTTTCGCGCCAAACGGGAGTGTTAGATTTTCGTCGCCGTGACCAGCCCTCATTCCCATCACCACCGGGTAGGGGGCATCATAAAAGAGATCGACGATTACTTGCTCGACATCCCTGGGACCTTCGCCATCGCAGTTGGTAAAATCGCCAAACACAACACCGGTCACATGATCCAACTTGCCTGCCATTTTGAGATGGGTCAACATCCGTTCGATGCGGTATGGTTTCTCGCCAACATCCTCCAAGAATAAAATTTTTCCTCGGGTGTCGATCTCGTACGGCGTTCCGAGAGTGGTCACCAAAATGGACAGACAACCGCCCATCAGCTCAGACTCGGCCTGGCCCGGCCGTATGGTTGCCCCAAGGTCGAGCTGCCAATTGCGGATTTCTCCACTCAACACGGGCCAAAGATGGGCTCTAGTTTGCTCGCTCAAACCGCGAGCAAAATCCATCGCTACCATCGGCGCGTGAAAAGTCACCATGGCGCAGCATTGGCGCAGCCAATTGAGCAGTACCGTGACGTCGCTGTAGCCGACGAAGATCTTCGGGTAGCCTTTTAGCTCCGAACCTAGGTACGGCAGTATTTGCATCGAACCGAAGCCGCCGCGGGCGCAGAAGATCGCGTCAATGTCACTACGGCGAAAGAAATCTACCAATTCTTTGGCGCGCTCCTTTGACTCACCGGCCAGATAGCCTTTGCCGTCAAAGATCCGCTTACTAAGCTCCACCTCAAAGCCTTCGGCTCGAATCGCCGCGATGCCTGCTTCGAGCGACTTTGGCTCGACGATCCCGGCCGTCGCCAGCACGCCGATTCGTCCGCCCCGCTTCAAGCGCCCCGGCTTATGCACAGTTGAGCGACTCTTCAACATGTTTGTGGTTGCATTCAAGGAGCACGCCTCTTCGCTCCTGTGGACAAATCCCGATCGACCTTCGCGGGCTTGCGACGGGAGCTGTTATATTGGCAAAAAAGCCTTGTTTGTACAAGAATTTCGGGCGACTCATTCGAGTAGAGCCATCGCCGCATTAGCCGAATGGATAATTGACTTCAGGCATCAGGCCGGATAGATAACAAGGAGAGCCCACAATTATTACCGGCCAGTGCACCGGATCGCAGCTAGTTATCCACAGGGTTTTCAACAGCCGATGAAGGTTAAACCGGAGCAACTCGAGCGTATTGCTACGCTGCTTATTGCGGGCTACCGAAACAAAGAGTTGATGGTGACTAAGGCCGACGATGCCGCGCTCAAGCGGAAGATCGTCGAAATCATCGGCAAGAATTTCGCGGAAGAGGAAGCGATCGAGGAAGAAGCGCGCAAAATGCTGGCGTCCCATGCTCAGGCGTCACGGGACATGGATCCCTATAAGATGTTCTTACTGGCCAAACAAAAACTGGCGTCGAAGAAGGGATTTATTTTGTGAGTCGTTTGTCGGAAAACCGTATCTCGCACTTGGCCCATCTCGTGATGGATGGGCTGCGCAAAGCAAATCTAACTGAATTTTCCATCGAAGGTCGCGCGCTCTCGGAAACCAAACAGGTGCTGCATGATTTTTTTCACGGCGAGGACCACATCGACGAGATCGTGCGGCAAAAAATCAATTCCTTGTCCCGCCATGTCCCCCCCGGAAGCCGCGAATGGGATATTCTCTACCGCAAATATTTCGAGGAAGAATCCCGCAAGCAGCGCAAATGAGCCGCAAAGTCTTATCAAGCAGGGAACCTAATGTGAATGGAAATGAAATTTTGCGATCAAAAGCTTGACACGATCAAAATGATGCTTAAGATTAACGGCGCCCGGGTTAGTCGGGGTTTCCCACCCAGGTGATAATCCGGGACAAACTCCAGTAAAATTGATAAGTTATCTCGGTAATCCAAAAGGAGGCAGGAAGTGAAAATTAGGCCTTTGCAAGATCGGGTCATCGTAAAGCGGATCGAAGAAGAAGAAAAAAGCAAGGGTGGGATCATAATTCCCGACACCGCCAAAGAGAAACCACAAGAAGGCAAGGTGGTTGCGGTCGGCAAGGGGAAAGCGAACGAGGATGGCAAGATTACCCCACTCGACGTCAAGGTGAACGACTTAATCCTATTCGGCAAGTATTCCGGCACGGAAATTAATATTGACGGCGAAGAGCATCTGATCATGCGCGAGGATGATATCCTGGGCATTATCGAAAAATAACATTTGAACGAATTTGAGGAGGGAACGATGGGAGCTAAAATTGTAAAATTTAACCGCGATGCGCGAGACGCGATCCTGAAAGGTGTCAACATTCTCGCTGATGCGGTGACCGTCACATTGGGGCCTAAGGGGAGAAATGTCGTGCTCGACAAATCCTTCGGCGCGCCCAATGTCACGAAAGACGGGGTTACTGTCGCCAAGGAAGTCGAGCTCGAAGACAAGTTTGAAAACATGGGCGCGCAGATGGTCAAGGAAGTTGCGAGCAAGACTTCCGACGTAGCGGGTGACGGCACCACGACGGCAACCGTCCTCGCACGGCAGATTTACGCAGAAGGCGTGAAACTGGTTGCCGCCGGCCATGATCCGATGACCCTAAAGCGCGGTATCGACAAGGCCGTTGAAGCGATAATCGGCGAGCTCAAAAACCTTTCCAAGGCGACCAAGGATCCCAAAGAGATTGCTCAAGTAGGCACGATCGCCGCCAACAATGATCCGACCATCGGCGACGTGATCGCCGAGGCGATGAACAAGGTCGGCAAAGAGGGCGTCATCACGGTCGAAGAGGCCAAGGGATTGGAAACAACCCTCGACGTCGTCGAAGGGATGCAATTTGACCGTGGCTACCTCTCCCCGTACTTCGTTACCGACCCAGAGAGAATGGAATGCGTGCTCGAAGACGCCTACCTGCTGATCCACGAGAAAAAGATCAGCAATATGAAAGACATTTTGCCGATCCTCGAGCAGATCGCCAAGAGCGGCAAGCCCTTTATCATCATTGCCGAAGACCTCGAAGGCGAAGCCCTCGCCACCCTCGTAGTTAACAAGCTCCGCGGCACACTGCGTTGCGTGGCGGTCAAAGCGCCCGGCTTCGGCGATCGGCGCAAGGCGATGCTGGAAGACATTGCGATTCTCACCGGCGGCAAGCTCATCGCCGAAGAGTTGGGCATCAAGCTCGACAATATCACGCTGCAGGATCTGGGTCGCGCCAAAAGGATCGTCGTCGATAAAGACAATACGACGATCGTCGACGGCGCCGGTAAGAAATCCGATCTCGAAGGCCGCATCAAACAGATCCGCGCGCAAACCGAAGAAACAACTTCTGATTACGACCGTGAAAAACTCCAAGAGCGCTTGGCCAAATTGATTGGCGGTGTCGCCGTAATCAACGTCGGCGCGGCCACCGAAGTCGAAATGAAGGAAAAGAAGGCGCGCGTCGAAGACGCGCTCCATGCGACCAGAGCGGCGGTGGAAGAAGGCATCGTTCCCGGCGGCGGCGTTGCTCTGCTGCGCTCGGCAGTCGTGCTCGAAAAGCTGAGAGTCTCTGGAGACGAAAAATGGGGCGTTAACATCATCAAGCGCGCCATTGAAGAACCGCTTCGGCGCATTGCAATTAACGCCGGCGTGGAAGGCTCCATCGCACTACAAAAAGTCAAGGAAGGCAAAGGCGCCTTCGGCTTCAACGCCGCCTCCGAGGAATACGAAGATCTTTTGAAGGCCGGTATCATCGATGCGGCTAAAGTTGTTCGTACAGCGCTTCAAAATGCCGCTTCGGTTGCGAGTATGCTGCTCACGACTGAAGCGATGGTCGCTGAGAAGCCGGAGGAAAAATCCGCGATGCCTGCGATGCCACCGGGTGGCATGGGTGGAATGGGCGGCATGGGTGGAATGGGCGGCATGATGTAATCTCGCTCCAAGCAAAACAGGACCTGCCTGTTACGCGCGCTATGGAGTGCGCGTAACAGGCATTTTTTTTCTCCAGCTTGACTCCCGGACATATTCATATTAATTTGCGCTCATACTTTTCCTTGCAAATATCACGCTTTAGCAATCCAATTCATGTTTGAATCTTTAACCGACAAGCTCGAGCTGACCTTTAAGCGGCTTAGGGGTCAGGGAAAGATCACGGAGCAGAATATCGACGATGCGCTCCGTGATGTGCGGCTTGCCCTACTTGAGGCCGACGTCCACGTCAAAGTCGTCAAGACTTTCCTCGATTCTGTTAAGGCAAAGGCCATGGGCCAAGAGGTATTGCAAAGCCTCACTCCCGAGCAACAGTTTATCAAGATCGTCCGTGACCAACTGGTTAATCTTCTCGGGGGCGAATACCAAGCGCTCGATTTAAAAGCGGCGCCGCCGGTCGCAATCATGCTGGTAGGCTTGCAGGGTTCCGGCAAAACGACGACTCTGGCAAAGCTCGGCCGCTATCTCAAGAAGGACCAGAGGCGAACCCCGTATCTGGTTCCTGCGGATATCTATCGCCCGGCGGCGATCGAGCAGCTGAAGATCCTCGGACGCGAGCTCGAACTGCCAGTTCACGATTCGAACCCGAATACGTCCCCAGTGATGATCTGCCGGCAAGCCTTGGATGAGGCAAAGAAGAAGTTCTGCGATCTGTTGCTCATCGATACCGCCGGGCGTTTACATATCGACGAGGAGCTGATGCAGGAGCTCGCGGCCATTAAAGATGCCGTGCGGCCGCACCAGATCTTGTTCGTCGCCGATTCGATGACCGGTCAAGACGCGGTTAATCAAGCGTTGGGTTTCGACGCGAAACTTGGCCTCTCGGGCATCATTCTCACAAAGCTCGACGGTGACGCCCGCGGTGGCGCCGCCCTTTCGATCCGCGAGATGGTTGGCAGGCCGATTCTTTTCTCGGGTATCGGCGAAAAACTCGATGCCATCGAGCCGTTTTACCCCGATCGGCTAGCGTCGCGAATCCTTGGCATGGGCGACGTTCTGTCCTTAATCGATAAAGTGCAACAGAACGTCGAGCAGAACGAAGCCGCTAAGATACAAAAGGCTTTCCTCAAGCAACAGTTCACGCTTGAAGAGTTTCAATTACAGCTCCAACAGATCAAACGCATGGGACCCATGGGCAGTCTCTTGGAGATGATCCCGGGAGGGAAAAAACTGGCCTCCCAGGTGGACGCGGATAAGGCTGAAAAAGAGTTGAAACGGGTTGAAGCAATCATCAACTCCATGACCCTTAAAGAACGGCGCAATCCGGCGATCTTGAACGGCAGCCGCCGCCGCCGCATCGCTCAAGGAAGCGGCACCACCGTGACCGACGTTAATCGTCTGATGAAACAGTTCCTAGAAATGAAAAAAATGATGCAAAGGGTAAGCAAGCTGGGCATGCGATCGCTGCTCAGCCGGATGCCTAACCCTTTCCAATAAAGGAGAAGGAAGAACCAGCATGAGTGTTACTATTCGGATGAGCCGGCATGGCGCGAAGAAAAAACCTTTCTATCGTATCGTCGTCAGCGACCAGCGCTTTCCGCGCGACGGCCGTTATATCGAGCAGGTCGGAACATACGACCCCAGGTTAAACAACGGCACTATTAAGCTCGATCGAGAGAAGGTCGATGCCTGGATAAAAAAAGGCGCCAAGCCGTCCCAGACTGTCTCCGAGCTGATCAAAAAAGAATTGAAGGCCAGCTAGGCGAAAAGAATCCTTTTCGGCATGAAGGAATTGGTACAATATCTAGCGAAATCCCTGGTAAGGAATCCGGACGCGGTGGAAGTCAAAGAAACTCAGACCGACGACGCGTCTGTCTTCGAGCTCAAAGTCGCCAAAGAAGATTTGGGACGGATTATCGGCAAACAAGGCAGGACGGCGAAGTCGATCCGTACGCTTCTCAACGCCGCGGCGCCGCGCGGCAACCGCAAGGTCGTCCTGGAAATCATCGAACAATAGCAGCTGCCCGCATTGCTTACGCCGATGGCTGAACCATTAGTTCCCCTCGGTGAAATCGTCACCACTCACGGACTCAATGGCTGGTTGAAACTTAATGCTTTCAACCCAAGCACTAACGCGCTTTCGCCGGGGGTCGAAGTTTTCCTCGAGCATGGCGGACGCCGGTCGGCCCACCGGCTCGAAGCGAGTAGCCAGCATAAGAAGCAATTTCTCATCAAACTCGGGGACATAAATAGCATCGACGATGCGGCGCGCTATATCGGTTCAACCCTCGCAGTCGGCGAAGCCGCGCTCGAGGCCTTAGAGCCGAACCAGTATTACCACTACCAAATCATCGGCTTCGAAGTTTTTCACCTGAACGGCGATCGCGTCGGGACGATCTTATCGACCATGTCGACTCCCGCCGGCGAGATTTACGTCGTCCAAGGCCCCGACAAAGAACACCTGATTCCCGCCACGAGGGAAATCATCGAGCAGGTCGACTTCGACGCGCGAAAAATTATCGTCAATCCGCCGGATGGCTTGCTCGACCTTTGATCCGAGTCAGCCGGAATGTGAGCGCAAAGCCGATGCTAAGTTTCACGGTCATCACGATCTTTCCTAGAATGTTGGACTCCGCGCTGAGCCACGGCGTTTTGAAGAAGGCACAGGGGAAGGGATTGATAAAAGTCGAGATGGTGAATCTACGTGATTATACGACCGATCGCCACCGTACAACTGATGACTACCCGTATGGCGGCGGCCAGGGCATGGTCATGAAGCCGGAGCCGCTGGTCGCGGCCATCGAAGACTTTCGCCGCAAGGCGCAACGGGCCCGAGTTGTTCTGCTCGCTCCGCAAGGAAGCGTGTTCAGTCAGCAGGATGCCCTGCGGCTTTCCCAGGAAGAGCAAATCGTACTGATTTGCGGCCGCTACGAAGGCATCGATGAACGGGTCAAGGCGTTTGTCGATGAAGAAATTTCCATCGGCGACTACACGCTCAGTGGCGGTGAGCCGGCGGCCATCTTGGTAATCGATGCCATTGCCAGACTCGTACCGGGCGTTCTCGGCAACGAAAATTCCGCCACCGACGAATCGTTTACCGACGGTCTTCTCGAGTATCCACAATATACCCGACCAGAGATTTTTCGCGGCATGAACGTGCCCGAAGTGCTGCTCTCCGGCGATCACGAGCGTGTCAAGCAGTGGCGCCAGGAGAAAAGTCTCGAAGTTACCCGCAAGCAACGCCCCGACTTGTTCGCCAAGGCTCGGGGCGACATTGCGGCAGGTGCTGGCGTGACGCCGATAAAGGCTCCCGTCTATGTTGCGCTACTGCATTATCCCGTTTACGACAAGAACGGACAGGTGGTCACCACTGCCGTCACCAACATGGATATCCATGATATTGCGCGCTCGGGGCGCACTTATGGCATTCACGGGTTTTTTGTCGTCACCCCGGTAAAGCCTCTACAAAAGCTGGCGCTCAAAATTATCGAACATTGGCAAGTTGGCTACGGCAGTGAATATAACGTGACGCGCAAAGAAGCGCTCGCCTTGGCGCACATTTGTGACACTCTCGATGATGCCGTCATCGCCATCGATCGGGACACCGGCGAAAAACCGGCTCTGGTCGTAACTTCGGCCCGTCGCGCCGAACACTGTACCTCTTTCGAAGCGCTAAGAGACATGTTAAATAGGAAGACTCGCCCCGTTCTTATCCTCTTTGGTACAGGATGGGGGCTAACAGAAACCATATTCTCACGAGCAGACTACGTTCTAGAACCCATCGCCGCAGGCGGCGACTACAATCATCTGTCGGTGCGATCGGCGGCGGCCATTATTCTAGACCGTCTACTAGGGGACACAGTGAAAGATAGGAGTCGATTATGAACATCGTCGGTCAATTGGAAGCCCAGCAGTCCAAAAAAGAAATCCCAGCGCTCCACCCGGGGGAGACCGTGCGCGTCCACGTCAAAGTAGTCGAAGGTGAAAAGGAACGGACTCAGATCTTCGAGGGCATCGTGATCGGTATGGCAGGTAGCGGTAACCGCGCTACGTTTAGGGTGCGTAAAATCTCCTATGGCGTCGGCGTCGAAAGGATCTTTCCGCTCCACTCGCCGCGCGTCGATAAAGTCGAAGTGATATCGAGGGGTAAAGTACGCCGAGCAAAACTTTATTATCTGCGTGACAGATCAGGCAAAGCCGCTCGCTTGTTCGGCGAGGAACGATAAAGTCTCGGTGACTCTCGAGCCGTGCAGAAACCGACAAACCTATTCAGGCTGTGGACGCGGCTAATCCAGGTGAGCGGCAGATCAGCCGCAATCCAGGGAGAAGTGAAAGCGTCTTTTACGATTTGCTGGCCAGAACACTAACCGCCGCCGAGAACATTGCCTCTGCCATCAAATGTCGCTCCAGGGTGAACACGCAGCTCGCCCACTCGCGCTTCGCCCTTGAAGTATCCACCCGGCATCACCTCGAAGCACCCCATCGCCTGGACCGATCCCACGAGCTTTCCTTCCAAGTGAACCTGGCGAGCCGAGATATGAGCGTCGACAGTGGCATTGGAGCCGATCACTAAGAGGTCGCTAGATTTGATCTCGCCGGTGAAATGCCCATCGATTTTAACCGGCAGATTATAGCTGAGCTTTCCCGAGATCGACGAGTTCGCGAACAATACCGTGCGCGGCGCCGCCCCTTGAATGAATGATGGATTGTCTTTGTCGGTGGTTTTTTGCGCCATTGGTCGTTGCAAGCGCCTTAGCATAGCACCGACACGCCGCTAACTAAAGTCATTTAGCGCTAGTGGTTCAATTTGATTTAAATGAATCGTCAATGTAGGGGCGGACCCCTGTGTCTGCCCTCTGGGACGGGCGACCACAGGGGGTCTACAAATTTTTGCGAAACTGAACCACTACCCATTTAGCGGCAGGCTACAACCCAACCACACCGCTGTGCTAGCATAAAATCATGGATCTCTTTGGGTCGCCACCCTCGCAGCCGCAACAAACTTCACAACCTCTGGCGGAAAGGATGCGTCCGACAAGCCTGCAAGAGTTTGTTGGCCAGGAGCACCTGCTCGGTCCCGGCAAACTCCTGAGCGGTATGGTAGATTCGGGCAAGCTCGGCTCTTTGATTCTTTGGGGCCCTCCCGGCAGCGGCAAAACCACCCTGGCGCAAATCTTGGCGCAGTCAGCCGGCGCCGTTTGCGTGCATTTTTCCGCCGTCACGTCGGGCGTCAAAGATTTGAAAAAGATTATCCATGAGGCCGAACAGTTACAGCGCCTCGGCAAACCCACGGTTCTCTTCGTCGACGAAATCCATCATTTTAACAAAGCACAGCAGGACAACTTCCTGCCCCACGTCGAGCGCGGCACGTTGATCTTGATCGGCGCCACGACGGAAAATCCCTCTTTCGAGGTTATTTCGCCGCTGCTCTCGCGTTGCCAGGTATTGGTCCTCAAAACACTCTCGCCTGAAGATATAGGCAAAGTCGTCGACCGAGCTCTGGGCGATTCGCGGCGCGGGCTGGCAGCAACGCGCCTCGCCATCAGTGCAGAAAGCCGCGAATTCCTGATCCAGCAGTCGCACGGTGACTGCCGGGTGGCGCTGAACGCTGTAGAAGCCGCTGCGATCTTAGCGCAGGGCCACACGCAGAAAGAAATCGGCCTCGCGCACGTACAAGAGGCGCTGCAGCGAAAGCCTCTGCAGTACGATAAAGCCGGCGAGGAGCACTACAACGTCATTTCTGCGTTCATCAAAAGCATGCGCGGCAGCGACCCTGATGCCGCGCTTTACTGGATGATGCGCATGATCGAAGCCGGTGAAGATCCCCTGTTCATCGTGCGGCGCATGGTGATATTTGCCGCCGAAGATATCGGCAACGCCGATCCCCGGGCGCTACAAGTTGCCGTCGCCGCCAAAGATGCCGTTCATTTCGTCGGGCTACCCGAAGGTCGGATTCCAATGGCGCAGGCTGTGACTTATCTGGCAAGTGCGCCAAAATCGAACGCTTCGTACAAGGCGATGCTCGCCGCCACCGAGGACGTGCAAGAACGCGGCGCCCTTCCCGTGCCTCTGCATTTACGCAACGCACCGACGCCGTTGATGCAAAAGCTCGGCTACGGCAAGGACTACAAATATGCTCACAATTACGACGAGCATATTGTCGAGCAAGAGCATTTGCCCGAAGAACTCCTTGGCAAACATTATTACACACCGTCAGACTCGGGCTACGAAAAAGAGATCAAAGAGCGCTTGAAATTCTGGGAAGAAAAAAAGAAGAGATCGAAGAACTAGCCCGCATGATTCAGAACACCCATCCTTCATCCTCCCCCGCATGCATGCGGGGGAGGAAAGAGGTGGGGGCGCTGCGCGCACCGGTCAGTTAAACGCCTTATTCCTTGATCCCTGCCAGATCCAATAGAAACGCATACGAGAAGGCGGTTTCGTGATGACGGCGAAAGCGACCCGAGGCGCCGCCATGCCCCGCATCCATGTTGGTTTTCAGTAATAGCCGATTGTCGTCCGTCTTGAGCTCGCGCAGTTTCGCCGCCCATTTGGCCGGCTCCCAATATTGAACCTGAGAATCATGCAATCCGCCGGTGATCAGCATGGCCGGGTAGGCTTTGGTCTGGACGTTGTCGTAAGGAGAGTACGACAGCATGTAATCGTAGTATTCCCTCTGATTCGGATCACCCCACTCATCATACTCGCCAGTAGTTAATGGAATAGACGAATCGAGCATCGTCGTAATCACGTCGACGAACGGCACCTCGGCGACGATCCCTCTGAAGAGGTCCGGCCGCACGTTGCTCACGGCTCCCATCAGCAAGCCCCCGGCGCTTCGCCCGATGGCGAATAGTTTGTCAGGCCCGGTGAATTTCTCGTGAATGAGAAATTCCGCGCACGTAACAAAGTCCGTAAAGGTATTTTTCTTTTTGAGCAGCTTGCCGTCGTCATACCATTGCCGGCCCATCTCCTGGCCGCCGCGAATATGGGCAATCGCATAGACAAAGCCACGGTCGACCAAGCTCAGCCGCGGCGAAGCGAAGCTTGCGTCGATACTCAGGCCATAGGCGCCGTAGCCGTAGAGTAATAACGGGTTGCCGCCGTCCTTCTTCAGTCCCTTTCGGTAGAGAATCGACAGAGGAACAATCGTACCATCCGCAGCCTGCGCGTAGAGTCGTTCAGTTGCATAGTTTTCCGTGTCAAAACCACCCAATACCTCTTCGCGCTTGAGCAGAGTCTTGCTGCGCGCGACCATATCGTGATCATGAATCGACAGCGGTGTCTTCATCGAAGTGTACTCAAACCGCAGCATGGTGGTATCGAATTCCAAATTGACGCCGAGATTGGCCCGGTACGCCGGCTCATCGAACTCGAGATAATAGCCTGCGCCTCCGGACCAAGGTATTACCCGGATCTGAGTGAGCCCGCGCACTCGTTCTTCCAACACCAGGTGATCCTTGAAAAGCTCGAAGTCGCCGAGGTAGACCTCCGAGCGATGCGGAATGATTTCCTGCCAGTGCTCTCGCTCCGGCTGGTCCACCGGTGTCGACATTAGGCGAAAATTTTTGGCTTCACTATTGGTGCGGATGATGAAGCGATCTTGAAAGTGATCGAGGTAATACTCGTGCGCGCGCTCGCGAGGCAGAAAAATTTTGAACTGGCCAAAGGGATCGCCGGCGTCAAGATAGCGGTACTCCTGGCTGATCGTCTGTGACGACACGATCATCAAGAATTTTTTTGACTTGGTCTTAAAGATGTAAGCAACGAAGGTTTCATCATCTTCTTGGAAGACCAGTTGGTCCTCGGCTGGATCACTGCCCGCGACGTGACGATAGATTTGGTACTGGCGCAGGGTCGTCTCATCCTGCTTGCCATAGAATACTGTCTTATTATCGTTCGCCCACGTGAGGTTTTCCGTGACGTTGGCAAGAACGTCAGGCAGGATCTCGCCGGTCGTAAGATTCTTGAGATAGGCGGTGTAAATTCTTCGTCCCTGCGTGTCCACCGCGTAGGCAAGGAAATCTTGGGCCGAGCTCACCGCCCACCCGCCGATGGAGAAGAACTCATGCCCTTCAGCCAAGACATTGGCATCGAGCATGATCTCTTCAGGCTGATCGAGAGAGCCGCGCTTGCGCGCGTAGATCGGATACTCTCGCCCTTCTTCGTAGCGCGTGTAGTAGAAGTAGTCGTCGCGCCTGTATGGCACGGACATGTCGGTCTGCTTGAACCGACCTTTGATCTCCTCAAACAGCTTTTCTTCGAAAGCCCCTGTATGAGCCATCTCCTGGGCAGCGTACTGGTTTTCTTCGTTTAGATACTTGATGACTTCGGGATTGTCCCGCTCGCGCAGCCAATAATAATTATCAACGCGCACATGGCCATGCTTTTCGAGCTTCGTTGGTATCTTCTTGACCATACAGAGCCTCCATCCGGCGGCAAAGCCAGAAGGCCAAATTTTAGAAAATTTTGCTATCGAACTCTAGACCAAGCTTTGCGGTGACGGATCAGACACGCCTCGCGGAATAACCCGCAAATAAAAATCGACATCTCAGTCAGCTCACCGGAAGGACCTTCCATTCGGCGAAAACTTTGTATACCTTCGCGGGATCCGGCAATTGAACGAAAACAAGCCGATGAATCGTGTTGTAAATCGATGGATCTTATTCGCGGCTATTCTGCTGATGCTCACTCGGCGTGCTGCCTGGACAGAGGCCGCGGAGTCGCACTCTTTTTACGATGGTAGAACCATTACGTTGATCATCTCCACCTCGCCTGGCGGCGCGACCGATGTTGCCGGACGCTTGGTGGCCCGTCACTTGGGGAAATATATTCCCGGCCATCCAAATATTATCGCGCAAAACATGCCGGGCGCGGGTGGCATCGTCTCGGCGAATTACCTTTTCAATGTTGCAAAGCCGGATGGCCTGACGATTTTGGCCGTCAACCGCGCGAACTATCTGGAACAAATGGTTGGCCGGCCGGAAGTAAAGCTCGATTTCCGCAAGCTCAGTTGGGTGGGCAGTTTCAACCGCGCGCCGATGATGATCACCTGCCGCAAAGACACGCCGTATACGAGCATCGAGAACATGCGCGCCGCGAAGACTCCAGCGCGGTTCGGCGAAGGCGGCACGGGAAGCATTAGTTATGTCTTCAGCAGTTTGGTTACCGAGATTTTGGATTTCAAAGTTAAGCACGTCACGGGTTATGGCTCTGCACGCGAGATCGATCTCGGTGTGGAACGCGGCGAAGCAGACTGCCGCGCAACCTCGGATATTACGCTGGTCCGGCCTCCATGGCCGACATGGGTGCAGCAAGGCTTCATGACTTTTGTGATCCAGCAAGGTCCGGCGAAGAGCAGTGTCCTGCCTCAAACGACTCCGACAGTATATGAACTGGCGCCGCCGAGTGCGAAGACAACGTTAAATTTAATGGACGTCATGCTCGCTTACACGGATTTTGATCGTCCTTATGCGGCGCCTCCCGGCGTGCCCAAGGAAAGGCTGCAGATTCTGCGGGACAGCTTTGACAAGATGTTAGCTGATCCGAATTTCATCGTGGAAGCGAAGAAGCTCGTCGATTGGGATGGCACGAGCAACCTGAGTGGAGCCGAACTGCAGAAAAAAATCGACAAAACGGTTACCCAACCGCCTGAAATTATAAAAGGAATCAAAGAGATTCTGAAGGAGTAAGGATAGTTGGGAAACGCCGGTTAGAGTTGACCGGGTTCCAATAAGATCGATTGGAACTCGATTGCCGCTTCATTCTGTCATTCCGGCCCTTCGACTGTGCTGCTCAGGATAGACTCCAGCCGGAATCCAGTCTTTACCGCATTGGACCCGCCACCTCCCTAGATGCCGGCATCCGCCGGCATTAACGATGCACTAAACGATTGATCACCACCCCCTATTCTTTTTCCAGACTCATGACACCCGACACCGGCCGGAGCTTCTTCTGGACAAACTGCTCTAGTCCCGGCCGCCCGCCATGTTCGCGTATGGTGCGCTGGGAGATCAAATTGGAAATCTCGTAAGCGACATCCGGTGCCGAATACCAACTAAAGTACC
>DASPXM010000369.1:0-8149 GCA_035637295.1 Verrucomicrobiia bacterium | reverse complement strand
TCATGGTGATGGCGATTTGCCGGGCAGTGCGGGCGGCGCGATCGATTCCCTGGAGTTTATCGTGCAAGTTTGTCTGCAAGAGTATTTTTAAGCGCTCGAGCTCATTCATGGCACTTTCGAAGACCTTGTCCCGTTCCTGTTGGTAGCGGCTTTGAGCGTAGGTTTGTTTAGCGCGAATGTAGCCAACTTCTCGATCGAACAATTCGTGGTATTGGCGATGAAATTGCTCAACCCTGGACAGTGAATTCGCGACTTCCTCGGACTTCGTCAGCGACTTAAGTTCCATAAGATAACGGCCAAAATCATTTTTGAATTGGCCCAGTTGTTCATGCCGATCTTCAGCATGGGTGAAGATGTATTTCCCGCCATATCGAACTTCCGAAAGGAAAGAGTCCGTCAATGCTTCCTGATAACCGATCATGCGGTGGTCTATATCCAATGCCGCGCGGGCCGTCCCGCTTAGAGTGCCGAGCTGGATGATGGAATATAAACAGGCGACCACGGACAAAAATAAAATTCCCGCGTTTCCAAGAATCAGTCGCCAAAAAATAGGAATATCCATGAAACACTTCTCCCAGCTAAATCGCATTAATGACGGCCGGTTTCGTTTGTGAATGGACTGTCTGGGTTCGAGCGCGCCTTGGTTGGATCGGAAGGCGTACCGTAAAAACCGATCCTTCGCCCACTTTACTATGTGCGTCGATCGTTCCCCCAAGTAGGTCGACGAAGTTTCTCACAATGTAGAGTCCGAGCCCCGCTCCGCTGTAATTACGCGTGGTCGCACTATCGATTTGGCGAAACTTATCGAAAATAAATGGCAGGAGTTCATCGGGTATGCCGGGCCCAGTGTCTGCTACTCGGAATTCAAGAATGCCTTCGTCAACTAACGCATGGGCCGATACCCGCACGTACCCCCGATCCGTGAATTTGATCGCGTTGTTAATCAGGTTGATCAAAATTTGCTTCAGTTTGACACGATCACATTCCATGATTGGCAGGTCAGTCGCGTAATCCCAGTCAAGAATCAGATCCTTCTCCATCGGTAACATATAATCGGACTGGGTCTCGGACATGAAATCCACAATATCTAAATGATCGGTCTGTACGATTGCCGTGCCGCTCTCAATCTTGGTGATTTCCAGGATTCCGTTGATTAATGACAACAAGTGGCTTGCTTGCGCGCGTATTTTTTCCGTGCCCCGTTCTTGGTCGGGACTGATATCGCCGAAGGTTCCCATCTTTAACGCCTCCGAATAATTCATGATGATGTTGAGAGGCGTCCGCAGCTCGTGCGACATGACCCCGAGGAACTCATCTTTGATCTTGTTGGATTTTTCCAGTTCAATTGTTTGCTCGCGAGTTTGCTCAAACAGACGGGAATTGTAGATCGCGATGGCTGCCTCGTTTACCAGGGCGTTTAGAAAATCTATCTCCTCATGACTAAATTCACGCTCTTCGCGAGTGTAAAACGAAAGCACTCCCAATATTTCGCGCTTCGCAACCAACGGTAGCCCGAGATAAGAAGTCAGTTTATGACGGAGCAAGAAATCATGATTTGACGCATCCGGGTCTCGTCGCGCGTTGGAGATCGCCACTGGAGACTGCTGCTTCAGCACAAGAAGCGGCAGCAGCTGCGCCGATTCGAGGTCCGTCTCCGTCTGCTCGGTATCGTCAAAACCTCGGCGCGCGATGGGTTCCAGGTCGTTCGTTTGCTTGTTGATCCAACTCACGGTGACCGCGCAAGTTGGAAACAGCGTGGCGATATGATCTAGCAAGGTGCTCAGGACACTGCCAAGGTCGAGCGTCGAGGTGATCCCGCGGTTGAGGTCGTAGAGCACCTCTTGCTGTTGTCGCTGTTTGTGAATTCGTTGCGCCGATTCAACGGCTTCCACTTGGCGTTTTTCCAGGGCCTGTGCGAGGTTATCGAAGGCTCGCGCCATTTGGCCGAGCTCGCTATTCTCGTACGCCAGCGTGGTTCGGGCGCTCAAATTTCCCTCGGCGACTCTATTGGTGGTGGCGATGATGTCGCGGATGCGGCGCAGGACGACAACATTGGTGCCGAACCAGGCCAAACTGAGAATGATGGCGGAAACGACGCCGAGGGCGATTAGATTTTCAACTAGAATTTCTTTTGTCTTGGCAATTGCTAGCGTCGCTGGAAGATCGATGGCGGCGTAGACAGTTTGTCCGCCGATGGGATTTTTCAGTCGACTGAAAGCAAACATGCGGCGAACCCCGTCCGGTCCGTTAGCCTCAATGGTTTTTTCGGTATTACGAGAAGCCAGGCTCTGCTCGGCGGCTTCGGCGAATATCGGCTTTCCTATCCAGTCGGTCGGCTCAGGATACCGCAGGAGCGCAGTGCCGGTGCTACTGACCAGAGTGTACGTCGCTCCCGGATATAGATGGCTGTCTACCGTAAGGTGATTGATCCAGGACATGTCCAAAGCAGCGGAAACGACTGCGCGCACGACTCCCGGTTGGTCCGACACAGGATAACTGACGTCTAAAAGTATTTTCGCGCTGGCGGGATGGTAGCGCAGATTGCCGACGGAAAAATCGTAGGTCTCTAAACTCCGAGCGTGATGTACACCTCTTGAACTGGCTAGAGAACTGCTTGCCGGTAACGCTGTACACAAGGGATTTCCGTTTTTGTCGGCAACCAACAGGTCCGCGTAACGCGGTTCCAGCAGCCCCGAAAGGATCCTGCGGCATGCAGCTTTGTCGCTTTCGCGGATCTGTGGAACTCGAGCCAATGTGACGAGGAATTCGTGGGCATTTTCCAGAACCCGATCTTGCTCGGAGGCGATTACCCGTGCCGCCACGAGAGCATTTTGTTTGACCTGGCTGGCAGTCAATTCTCGATGCCTTGCCGCGCTATCGAGAATCAAGCCGAAGGCGGGAACAACCGCCATGAGAATCAGAAGAATAAGTCTTGATCTCAAGCTAGAGAGAGACTTCAGCATAAGAATTTGGTATCAGGCTGCTCTCGGAAGAATTGGCCACCGAAGACAGACATGCAGCAAGGCGTATGCCAGCGCGTGTTTTTGGGAGCTAACGAGCACTTAGGAGGGTTTCGGGTTATCTTTTGGCTGATCTCGATGACAGAACGCGAACAAGCCTGACTAACGGTGGCATTTTTTGCGGCTGAACGGGTTCTAGATCGGCGCGTCTGGCAACCGTAAAGAGAGCTTGACGTAAATTGCGGCATAGCGATAGAGTCCTCGCCTAATACGGAAATCGCGTTACCGGAGGGTGAGATGGACAAATTGATTCAGCAGAGTCTGACTGCGTTGCTCGCGCGCGAGGGGCTCGAGCCCAGAGAGGGCGACTTGGAACAGTTCGCAAAAATCATTGAGATCTACATGGAAAATCTCAAGCAGCTACATTCCGTCAATCTCGGCGCTGAGGAGTTGGGGCCAGTGTTTCATCCGGAATGGACGAGGAAATAGCTGGAGAATGAAAGATTCCTCACGGAGTTTACCCTGAGCAAAGTCGAAGAGTTCGAGATGACGCTCATCGGAATCATCGCGACTGTCTAAATGTCATTTCGAGCGCAGAAATCTTGGTCCTATTTTTCGACAAGAAAGGGAGTCTCGCCATGGCAGTCGCAGAAAAACCGCTCTACTATCTGTCAATTCACGAAGCTCAACAATTGATCCAGACCCGTCAACTATCGCCCGTGGAATTGACCCGCGCGGTGCTCGACCGAATTCAAGCCGTCGACGGTAAACTTCACGCCTACATCAATTTGATGTCGGACAGCGCCATGGAAGAAGCGCGCATCGCTGAGGCGGAAGTCACGCGCGGCAATTGGCGCGGGCCGCTGCACGGCATTCCAGTCGCCGTCAAAGATCAGTTGGATGTCGAGGGTGCCCAGGCACGCATTCGCCAATTCACCAAAGGCGTGGGCGATGCAACCGCCGTGCGAAAATTGCGAGAGGCAGGCGCGATCATGATGGGAAAACTGCACATGAGCAGCTTGCCTGATGCCGAACTGCCGATGCCGCGCAATCCGTGGAATACGGAACATATCACCGGTGGGTCGAGCACGGGCTCCGGCGCGGCTGTGGCTGGCGGACTCTGTCTCGGATCGCTCGGCGAAGACACCGCCGGGTCCATCCGCAATCCATCGGCTTTTTGCGGCATCGCCGGGCTGAAAGCGACCTATGGCCGCGTCAGCCGCTACGGTCTGGCACCGTTGAGTTGGTCACTTGATCACTGCGGACCGATGGCGCGTGTGGTTGAAGATCTGGCGCATATGCTCAACGCGATCGCTGGCAATGATCCTGGTGATCCGACGTCGAGCACTGCTCCTCTCTCGGATTACACGAGCGCGCTGCGCGAAGACGTCAATGGGATGGTCATCGGTGTGCCACGCGACTACATCAATGAATGTGCGGCGCGCACTGACCGAGTAGTTCTTAAGCTTGTCGGCGAGGCGATTGACGAATTGAAAGCGCTTGGCGCCCGGGTAGAGGAAGTCAAAATTCCGACCCTGAGTTTAGCGACCATCGCCAATGCGGTGATCTATTACAATGAATTCTGGGCGGCGCACAAAAGCGATGCGGCAGCGGTATTAAAAAACGGCGCGCCGCAGCGACGCGCGCGGATCTATCTGGGCTTACTCACCGGTTCGGCAGATTACATCCAAGCGCAAAGAATTCGCAGCCGCTGCCGAGCGGAGTTGGCGGAAGTTTTTCACAAAGTTGATTGCTTAGCATTGCCCAACCAGGCTAGTCCAGCACCGCTGGTGAAGGATGTGGGGCCGATCGACACGTTGTTCAAACACGTCGTCCCCGAGTATCACGGTCCGTTCAATCTAACCGGGCTGCCGACGTTGTCCGTGCCTTGCGGCTTCTCGGATAACAATTTGCCGATAGCGTTACAGCTGGTCGGCAAACCGTTCGACGAGCTGACGATTCTTCGCGCGGGGTATACTTACCAACAGCACATGAAGTGGTATGAACGCAGACCGCCCATTTAGCACCAGGCACGACCAAATGTAGGGGCACGGCATGCCGTGCCCCTACGTGGATTTACCCCACATTAAGGAGAATGACATCATGGACATCGAACGCATCAACCCACGGGAGTGGAACTGCAGCGCGGCCGTGTTTGGCGATCTGGTTTTTCTATCCGGCGTCGTCGCCGATGACAAGTCGTTGAATATGAAAGGCCAGACAGAGCAGGTGCTGCGCAAAATCGACGCTGTTCTCGCCAAAGCCGGAACGAACAAGTCGCGCCTTTTGAGCACGACGGTTTACATGGCCGATGCGTCTCTCAAGGACGAAATGAATGAGGCTTGGATGGCGTGGGTGGACCGTTCAAATCTACCGACACGCACCGCGGTCGGCGCAGCGCTCACACCGGGGACGCTGGTCGAAATCACGGTCTGCGCCGCGAAGTAACTCGATAACCGTAATTTGGCGTTTATTCGCGCTTGCCTCGATACCGTGAGTGAATTTTTTCTCATCTGCGTGTGAAATTACGAAGCGCGCACCGGACCTACTTCGCCTGAATTCTCCTCTTGCTATTCTCGTTCGTTTGAAATATGTATCCTTCCCCAAAATCATCGGCTGGGACGTAAAAGAAGAGTTGTAAGGGAAGTTTACACTACAAGGACGACGCACAGAGGAATGGAGGCTATGCCTGAGCCACTTTTGACCTTAGAACAGGTCGCCGAATATTTGAACGTCGATAAGTTTACGGTCTATCGCTTATTGGCTGATAAGGAACTGCCAGCTTTCAAGGTGGGCAATCAGTGGCGCTTCAAGAGAAAAATGATTGAAAATTGGTTGAAGAAAAACTCCAACGTTGGACGGAAGCGTTCTCAATAAATCGTCAGTGGTATTTTGCCAGATTGTCCCAGCCTTATTGTAGAATTTCTACCTATTCTGCTTCCCGGCACACCGCTTCGATATTATAACCGTCGGGGTCAAGCACAAAGCCGCCATAATAATTTGGATTGTACTGCGGCCTGAGACCGGGCTTGCCGTTGTCTTTGCCGCCGGCCGCGATCGCCGCCTGATAGAAGGCATCGACAATCGCTCTCTTGCTCACCTGAAAGGCGACGTGCGTGGTGACGTCGCCCGGCTTGCCTTGGTAAATCCAAAAATCTGCGCGCGGCGGCTCGCCAAATCCGGCGCTGGCAGTGAGGCGGGTCGGCGAGATGCCGTACTCGCGTATCAATCCATAGCCGATCGGTTTGAGTACTTCGGCGTAGAACTTCTTGCTTCTCTCGATGTCGGTAACCTGGATCCCAACGTGAGCGATCATGATCACCCTCTGTTTCGTTAGCCTCCTCAAATGGAGCGACAATGGACTCAAGTCGTTAAGAGGTCGACACCGCAAAGTGCCATCATCATAGCGAGGCCAGCTAGCCTTTTACCTTATCAATAAATCCGCTTTTCTTGATTTCATCCAGCACACTGCCGTCGAGGACGCGCAGCGACTCGGGGGTTTGTCCTTTCGCTTTCGGATTGGTTTTCGCCGTGTCGGCGATGACAAATTCGAGTCCTTTTCGATCCGGTAACGTCAGCACGCCTTCACCATGCTTGGTGAGATAATACTCGATACCGATGTCGATCATTGCCTCGTCGTCGATGCGCAGGTATTTCTTCAAAACGTCGCGCGCGAACTTCCGGTCTTTCTTTAACAGATAGAGTGTTTCGAGCGATGCTTTCATCGCGTTAACGACCATCGGGCGCTTCTCGGCCAGCACGCTTCTGCGGACGATAAAAGTGTTTTGTGGAAACGGCACACCGCTGTCGGCCAAGTCGAGCAGCGAACGCATGCCTTGCTTGACCGCGACACTGGCAAACGGTTCGCTAAAAACCGTCGCGTGGGCGGTGCCGGAGATCAGCGCAGCGAGCCGGCTTGGGTTGCCGCCGAGCTGAAGCATAGTCACTTGCTTGGGATCACCGCCGAGTTTTTCCACGGCTAACTGAGCGGCATAGTCGGATGCGGAACCGAAGCGGCTGATCGCGAGCTTTTTGCCGTGGAGTTCGACGGCGCTTTTGATTTCCGGGCGCACGATGAGCTTGAAGGGAAAGAAGTTGATTCCGCCGGCGATGATCGTGCTGTCGCCGCCTTGCAGGTTCGCCGTGACCGCCAAGGCTCCGGTTGTAAAGAGCAGCTGGACTTCGTTGGCGAGCAAAGTTTGCATCCCTATAGTTCCGCTCTCGAGCGCGATGTATTCCGCTTCCAGTCCGTATTTCTGAAAAATCTTGGCGTGATAGGCGCCGGGAAGGATCGCGTTGATCGCGGTGCCAAAGCCACCGTTGGCAGCGCGAAACTTTTGCATTTGAGCGACGCCTTGGGAGGCAAAAAGCAGAAGCGCCAACGCGATCAGCAAAATCACTCGGTTCATGGAGCTCTCCTTCGTTCAATATCCGCTCGACTGGATTCTCTGAATGAACGTAGTGTCAAGGATTGTTTCCGGCTTCAACGTCGAGAGCTTAGGATTGGTTCGGGAAAGGATAGAGTAAATCTTTTGCAGGCCTTCAGGTTTGGGCCTCAAGTCGCTGCTGTAGGCCGCAACCATCGCGTTGTAGCCGGTTTCCGCATCTTCCACGCGGTTAAGCCGGAGATGTTTGGCCATCGTCTTTAGGACAGCCGGTTTGTTTTCCGGTTTTTGAAAGAACCGCAGCGAATCGATGGTTCCCTTAAGTAATGCTTCGTAGGTCTTTGCCTCCTGATGCGCCGCGGTCTTCCTGACCACCAAGGACGAGCCGACGTAGGGAATCGGCACACGGCTCAAATCGACCAGAAGCGTATAGCCTTTTTTCTTGAGCGGCGCGCTGAAGGTCGAGCCCATCCAGGACGCTTGGGCGCGGCCGGTTTCGAGAGCTTGGATGCGCGACGGCTGATCGCCAAGAACGATGAAACGGATGTTGTCGCGGTCCGGATCGAGTCCGAGGTAATCCAGAGCCAGCATATTGTTCGCCCAACCGCCGCCGCCGATACTTTGAATCGCGACCAATTTGCCCTTAAGATCCTCGGGCCTCTTGAGCTCAGGTCGAGCCATGAAGTCCCCTTCGGGGCGTTGGAACAGCGCCCCGATGATCACGACATCCAACCCTCCGGCGGCGAGATTCAAAACGGCGTTGGAGCTGGTTAGAACCGCGTTCACATCACCGGAAACCAAGGC
>DASPXM010000368.1:0-2668 GCA_035637295.1 Verrucomicrobiia bacterium | reverse complement strand
TTTTCTTTTCAGATCTTTTGCGGTCGCAACGAACGCGCGCGATCGGGAACACAGTCGGTGGAGCGCGGCGGCAATTTACTAAAATAGGAATGAGAGACCCAGAAACGGAAATAAAGGGGGGCAGCGCGCGCCGGTTTATTCCTTAGCCGACACCGGTGGATTCAAGCCGCCCCGCTCTGCCGCGTAGCGTTGTTGCAGCTGGTACAGTTCGGTATTGCTGAGCGCTTCTTTGCGCGCAGTCCCGGCGGCGTCTTGGTATTCGAAGATGATTTGATGCAGGTCTTTGAAGATTCTGACAATGCGGCCGTTGTGGGCATCTATCACCTTGCCAATAGTGCGAAGCCTTTCGCCAAGGGTATAAATGTCAGGCATGCTGGCGACGCTCCGCTGCTTGGTGCCCTGCTTGTCTAAGCGCTCGATGTCGTGGGCATCGTAGGTGCGGCTGAAAGGCACAAATTCCAAATCAGGCTCACGCCGCGAAGTCCTAAACATTTTGCCAAACAGCGTATTGCAAAGCCTGCTTAGGCTCGCCCATGGTGTGGCTGGATTCTGCTCCCCGATTCTACTTTTGGTGCACAACCCCTGGGCTACGAAGTTGTCACCTTGCAGCTCGATCGCCAGGTTTTCCGGGATCAGATCGGCCAGATCCTGACCGATGACCCGCAAGGCACGAGCATGATATCCGGGGGCCTGATCGATCATCATTTTCACTAGCTCAATGAATTTCACGGGTTGATAAACGGCTGGATCAACGACGCAATATTACGCGGCGGCTTGAGCGAGTTCGGCTTTGTTACCTTGGGGGCCACGCGTTTCGCGGGAGAGATCAATGATCCGGTCGGTGGATGGGGGCGGACCCGTTGATCTATATAGGCCCCTAGGGTACTTAAATTCCGAAAAACGTCAAGAAAAATTTTTGCTTGAGGTGATTTTTTCGCTGCTTCGTGAATCTCCGACGGAGATGTCTCGGTCACTTGAGTGCGCCGGTATAACGCAAAATCCAAATGCCCTGTTGTGAATCGCAACACGTTGCGAGGTACTCCGCAACGGGTGGTGAAATCAAGCGATTGGAGACAATGACGACCTAAGTTGCGCATCAGGAGCGAATTGGATTGGCATGACGCAGCGTTTGACACATCTTGACCCGCTGCAAGGAGACGTACTACAAGCGCCCATAGAGCGCGAGCAAGCGTGCTGGCGCAGAATTATTTTAACGAAGGGAAATCACATGATTACACCAGATCTCAAACGTCCCGGCAATGAATTGGGCGCAAAAACCACCTACCAAAAGTTTTTGGAAAAGGAAGGCGTGCCGGCGGTGCGCGGATTTCACATCGAAGACATTAACGCGGTGGAGCTTAGTCCCTGGCCGCGGATGGGCGGCCGCGGCGTATACCTCAATTTGGATGGCTCGGAGGGAATCAATGATTGCTATATCTGCGAGATCGCACCGGACAAATTTCTAGAACCGCAAAAGCATATGTTCGAAGAGCTGATCTTTGTCATCAGTGGGCGCGGCGCGACGACGGTGTGGCAAGAGGACGGCAAGAAACAAACCTTCGAGTGGGGCGAAGGCGCGCTGTTTTCGCCACCGCTCAACGCTTGGTACCAGCACTTCAACGGGCAGGGCGACAAACCGGTGCGGCTTCTGGCAATGACCAATGCGCCGACGGTGCTGAATCTCTATCATAATATCGACTTCGTCTTTAACTGCGACTATCGCTTTACCGACCGCTACGCGGGCGAAGAGGATTTTTTTAGCGGCCGGGCAAAGATCCCCGGAGAAGGTTTTCACGATACGAACTTTATTCGCGACGTGCGGAGTTACGAGTTGCCGGAACGAAAGGAGCGCGGCGCCGGCGGCAGGATGCTGATGATCGAAATGTCCAACAACGTCATGTCGGCACATATCTCCCAGTTTCCGGTCGGTACTTACAAAAAAGCTCATCGCCACGGCGCAGGTGCCCACGTGATCATTCTCAAGGGCGAGGGTTTCTCGATGGTGTGGCGCGGAGGCGACGATATTAAACGCTACAACTGGAAGGCGGGGAGTTTGCTCGTTCCGCCTGAGCGCTGGTTTCATCAGCATTTCAACATCGGCGGCGAACCGGCTCGATACCTGGCGCTGAAGCCTTTCAGCAGCAGAAAATTCCCTGGTTTACGAAAACAATGGGGAACCTCGGAGAGCGTTAAAACGGGCGGCGATCAAATCGAATACGAAGATGAAGATCCACAGATTCGCGCGATGTTCGAAGAAGAGCTCGGCAAGCGCGGCGTCAAGAGCCAAATGGGCGATGTTTGGAAAGCCGCGAGCTAGCCGAGAGTTGGCCGTGAAAAAAATCGGTTCTTGGCTGTTCATCTTGTTAGTCAGCTGCGTGCCAGGCAAGGAGGTTAGCAGCGCGGACAAAATACGCATCTCGGTAACGAACCCGAATATGTCCTTTCTCCCATCCGGAGTAGCTTTGAAAAAGGGTTTTTTCAAAGACGAGGGGCTGGACGTAGAGATTATCCGTATGAACGTGCCGAATATTATAACCGCCCTGGTGACCGGGGATATCGGCTACACTCTGATCTTCGGCTCGGTCGTGCGCGGCGCGCTTCGGGGCATGCCCATGCGCGCGCTCGCGAGCCTGCTGGATGGTTCGACCCACGCCTTGGTTGCCAGGCC
>DASPXM010000367.1:0-14905 GCA_035637295.1 Verrucomicrobiia bacterium | reverse complement strand
TGCAAACAGGAACACGACAGCGATGCGCGACTCCACGCCGAGACCGAACCACAGGATCAGCACCGGCACGAAGGCGGTGGTCGGCGCGGACATTAATGCGTTGACGTAGAGATCCAGAAAGTGCTCAACGGCGCGAAATCGGCCCATGAGCAAACCGATCACGACGCCAAATAACACCGCCAGGAAAAAACCGGCGATCAGCGTGGCGAGGCTCATCGTCAGGTTGGACAATAGCTTGCCGCTGACGAGCAGCCTCCACCATGCCGCGCTGATTTGCGACAGCGGCGGAATCAGCTCGGAATCCAGCGTTCGTCCGGCGACTTCCCAAAGGATCGCCAGGGACAAGATAGAGAGGACGTTGGCGTTCAACCGGCTATTCAATGAGGGTTATCCATCGCCTTCTTGAGACTGTCCCAAATGTAATTCGTCAAGTCGACAAATTTCGGGTCGCGGCGCACTTCCTCGGCGAGTCGCGGTCGCGGCAACGGGACGTCCAACACCTCAGCTACTTTTCCGGGCCGAGGAGTCATCACGACGACGCGGTCGGAAAGATAGACTGCCTCATCCATGCTGTGGGTGATGAAGATTACGGTTTTGCGCTCACGCTGCCAGAGCTCCAGGAGTTCTTCCTGTAACAGCTGCCGGGTCTGAGCATCGACCGAGCCGAACGGCTCATCCATGAGCAGGATCATCGGATTGACCGCCAGGGCGCGCGCGAGACCCGCGCGCTGCTGCATGCCGCCGGAAAGTTCATGGGGATAGTGATTTTCGAAGTCAGCCAGACCAACCCGTTTGAGATAATCGCGCGCGGTGTCTGTCCGATCCGTTTTTGGGAGCCGGCGGAGTTCGAGGCTGAATTCCACATTGGCCAGAACCGTGCGCCAAGGTAGCAGAGCAAAAGTTTGAAACACTACGGCGCGGTCGGGTCCCGGCGCCGTGACGTGCTTGCCATTGATTGAAATCCCTCCACTGTCGCACGGGATCAATCCGTCGATTATTTTTAGCAGCGTGGTTTTACCACAGCCGCTCGGTCCGATGATGCTGACAAACTCATTCTCGCGGATGGAAAGATTCACATTCGCAAGCGCCTTCAGCTCGGTGGAGTTGTTCTTGATGGTTTTCTGAAAACTTTTCGAGACCCCTTGGATCTCAACCATGCATCCTCGCTTGTTCTGCCTCCGAGACGGTGTCGCAGTGTCATCCTGAGGCGAAGCCGAAGGATCTCTCCTTTTGTAACCCATGGACCGGTCGAGATTCTTCACTTCGTTCAGAATGACACCCCCTCTAGTTCCTTATTGTAGTTGCGTGCGCGGTGGTTTGGCTCAATCGAGACATCAGGATTTGCCCGTGATCGCCTTATCGTCCTTGCCCGGCTCGTAGGCGCGCGTATCTCGCGCGAGATCGATCTTATTCAGCACCTCATCGGGTGCCTGCGCTTCCTTGGGAAAATTATACGGCGGCAGCGGCTTGGTGGCGTCGAAGATCAGCTTGGTCTCCATCGGTCCTTTCTCCAAGCGGTTGTAACCGTATGCAGTAGGATTCAAGTGCGAGCCGATGATGTTGGGAATGATGACCAGATCGCGATCCGCTTGAAATCGCATGGCCAGCGCCCAGAGCACTTGGGTTTCATTGAATACATCAACATCGTCATCGACGACGATCACATGCTTAATGTTCGGATCGGTGACAAGCGCGCCGAGCGCCGCCTGTTTCGGCTCGCCTTCGGCCCTTTTCTTGACCGAGATGTAACAGTGTGAACGGGCGGCGCCGGAGATCGGCATGTTGACGGCGGTCGTGCTCGGCACAACTTCTTGGATGCGCTTGAGCAAGCTGCCGAGCCGTGGCGCGGCGCCGATGATGTTGTGTTCAAAATGGGCGCTGTGGATGCATTGATAGATCGGATTTTTCCGCATGGTGATCGCGGTGACTTCAATATAGGGCTGTTCGCCTTCTTTATAATAGTAATGCGGCCATTCGCCGAACGGGCCTTCATAGTGACGCTTGTGCGGCGGCACGATGCCCTCGATGACGATCTCGCAGCGGGCTGGCACCATCAGACTTACCGTTTCCGCCTTGACGACCTCCAAGGGCTCGCCCAAGAAGGCGCCGGCGATTTCCATCTCCGAACCGACGCCCGCCTGCTTACTGACTGCGGCCATATTCAACGCCGGGTGATGTCCAATGGCGAGAGCCACCTCCATCGGCTCGTTGTGATCTTCGTATTCGGCACGGACATAGTTGCCATGATTGGCGGGATTGATCATCAGTCCGAGCTGCCTCTTTCCTTGTTTTTGATGGCGGTAGATGCCGACGTTTACGGCGTTGGTGCCGCGCTCCTTGCAAATCAGCGCGGCGGCATTGACGTAGGCACCAGCATCGCCTTCGTTAATTGTCAGGACGGGTAGGAGGTCGAGATCAGCATCATTGCCCTTCAAGATCACTTCTTTGCACGGCGCGTCTTTGGCGGCGATTTCCTTTACCGGAACCGGATGGTGCTCGCGGTGAGCCAAGTCCCTGACCATCTGTGGCACAGACGGCGAGCCCAATGATAATGCCAGCCGCTCGTAGGTTGCGCCGAGATTCATGACCAGGGGAATTTTCGAACCTTGGATATTCTTGAAAAACACCAGGGGGAATTTGTTCTCCCGTTCAAACTTCTCGACGATGGCGCTGGCCTCATAGCGCGGGTCGACTTCTTTATCGACGACGACCACGTCTTTCGGGCGCTTCTCCAGCAATTCGTCCAAATAGCTGCGCAGGTCCTTGGCCATTTTACTTACCTCCCTTGGGTTACTGCTCGGGCTTGCTAGGTGAGTCCTCGGTAACTGTATTCCTAATTACTCACAGTTGAAATCATCTGGCAACAAGCGCAACGCCGCCGCTTTGAGGCCCGGTTGCTTGACAGTTCTGAGCGTTTTCTTAACAGTGGGTCTAGGTTCGAGACCATGCGCAAATTGCCGATTCGATGGGGCATCAGTTTACCCAATCGCGGGGCGCTGTTTGGGCTCACCAATATCGATGAGTTGATCGAAACAGCTGTCGTAGCGGAAAGCTCGGGTGTGTTCGAATCGGTTTGGTTCGGCGACAGCTTGATTCACAAACCTCGTCTAGAAGCGATCACTATGCTCGCGGCGGTGGCGACGCATACCAAAAAAGTACGCTTGGGCACGATTTGTATGGCGTCATTCCCCGTGCGCCATCCGGTTTTGCTCGCCATTCAATGGGCCTCACTCGATCAGATATCCAAAGGGAGAGCGCTGCTCGGTGTTTGCATCGGCGGCGGCCACGAGGGTGAATTACGTGCATTCGGTGTCAAGCGCGAAGAGCGCGTCGGACGCATGAAAGAAGGCATCGAGCTCTTGCGCCGGATCTGGGGTGACGAAGAAGTCATACACCGCGGCAAATATTACACGCTCGAAAGCTACAACATCGTTCCGAAACCGGTACAAAAGCCGCCACCGATCTGGATCGCCGTAAGTCCGGAGCGGGAGCAAGTAGGTGACAAAGTCGTCGATCAGGGGATGCGGCGCGTCGGCGCGCTGGCGGACGGTTACATCACGATGGGCGTAACCGCGGAAGAATTTCACAAGCGCTGGCAGGTCATCGAACGAGCGGCCGCTGAGGTCGGCAAGGACTTGTCAAATTTCGAAGTCGCCATTCACGGCATGGTCAATATCAACGACGATATGCTGGCGGCCTACGCCCAATCCAAGGACTACTTTAATCATTACTACGGCCCGAATTATCCGCCCGAGAATTTGATCAAAGTCTGGCTCGCCCATGGTCCGCCGAGCGACTGCGCGCGCCTGATTCAAGAGTGGATCGACATGGGCATCACGACGCCGGTCCTGCGTTTCACTGCTAAGGATCAGCTGGAGCAGGTCAAGAGATTTATCGAGGAAGTGCTTCCGTTACTGCGGTTGAAGTGACGGCGCGATGGTTGATAAAGATATCGGGGTGATGGAGTAGTGGAGCGATGGAGTGTTGGGTCGGAATTCCGGAACCCATGACTCCAATATTCCGTCACTCCACTTGAATTTTTGAGGTTGCCTCATGTTTGAAGATCTAAGAGGATTTTTAGCGCACCTGGAAAGTCAAAAGCAGCTGCTCCGGGTCAAGGAGCAAGTCGACGTCAAGTACGAGATCGCCGCGGGTATGCGCAAGACTTCGGACATCGAAGGCCCCGCGCTGCTGTTTGAAAATGTTAAAGGCTATCCTGGCTGGCATGTTTTAGGCGGCCTGTTCGCTACTCGAAAACTAGTGGCGCTTGGCCTCGGCGTACCGCAAGAGCAGATGCTCGAGCGCTATCTCACCCTGGAAGATACGCGCATTACTCCGGAAATTGTTGCAACTGCGCCATGTAAGGAAATCAAATGGATCGGCGATCAGGTCGATTTGTCTAAATTGCCAATCGTTACGCATGCCGAGAAGGATATCGGTCCTTACGTTACGATCGGTGTGCAAGTCGGTAAAGATCCGGATACCGGCATCCGCAATCTATCCATTCATCGGATGCTCGTCCTCGGCAAAGACCGCCTTTCATTGTGGGCGCCGGCCGATCACCACTTGGGGCGAATGATCTTGATCGCTGAGGAAAAGAAAAAAGGATTGGAAGTCGCAACGGCGATTGGCGTTGACCCGGCAATCGTCGTCGGCTCGCAAGCGAAAGTTCCCTTCGGCATAGACGAGTTTTACGTCGCCGGCGGTTTGCGTGGCGCCGCGGTGAAGTTGGTCAAGTGCGAAACCATCGATGTCGAAGTTCCGGCGTTCGCCGAAGTAGTCATCGAAGGCGTGACAATTCCCGGCGAACGGGTGGCCGACGGGCCGTATGGCGAATATCCCGGCTGTTACAGCGAAGCGAAGCAAGCCCCGGTGCTCAAAGTGACCGCAATCACCATGCGGCAGCATCCGATCTGGCAGACCGCACTTACCGGCATGCCGGTCACCGAGAACCACACGTTGATCGAATACGGGAATGCGGCCGTCGTCTATCGCGAGGTAAAAAAAGTCGTTCCCGAGGTGAAAGCGATTAACATGACGCCGGGTGGCACTTTCCGTCATCATGTCGTCGTGTCGATTAAAAAGCGCGCGGAGAACGAAGGGCGCAACGTGATTCTGGCGCTGCTTTCCATGGGCATCGGCCTAAAGCAAGTCATCGTGGTCGACGACGACATCGATCCTTTCGATCCAATGCAGGTGGACTGGGCGATGGCCACGCGCTTCCAGGCCGACAAGGACGCCATCATCATTCCCCGTCTCGCCTGCTCGACGTTGGACCCTTCTTGTTCGGAGGCGCGAGTTACCGCCGGCTTGGGAATCGACGCCACCGCACCGATGAAAGATCACTGGCGCTTCGAGAAGGTCGAAATCCCCGGTGTCGATAAAGTGAAATACATTTAGGAATCGAAAAAAAACATCACTCGCGCAAAGACGCAAAGCACGCCAAGTTCGGAGAAATATAACTCATTACTTTGCGCCTTTGCGTCTTGGTGCGAGAAATTCTTGAAGTGCCGCACAGCAGATGAAAAACTTCGATTATCTCGAACCGACCACCATTGCCCAGGCCTGCGCACTACTCAAACAGCATGGCGGCGAGGCGAAAGTCTTTGCCGGCGGATCTCATCTGACAATCTTAATGAAGCAGGGGCTCTATCAGCCCAAGGCGTTGGTCAACATCAAAAAGATTCCGGAGCTCAAGGGTATCAAGTATGACGCGAAAGAAGGTTTGACCATCGGTGCTCTGGTGACACACCGCGAGCTGGAAACCTCGGCGCTGGTGAAAGAGAAATTTCCAGTGCTCTGCGAAGCTGAGAAAGAAGTCGCCAACATCCGCGTGCGCAATATGGGTACCGTCGGCGGCAATTTGGCGTCGGGCGAGCCGCTGACGGATTTGTCACAGATCTTCATCTCGCTGGACGGCAAAGCAAAGATCACCGGGTCGAACGGCCAGCGCATAATTCCAGTGGAAGAACTCTTCGTCGATTTTTATACGACGAGCCTGGGCGAGGATGAAATTTTGACCCAAGTAGTGTTGCCGCCGCTGCCAGCGCGCTCCGCGATCGAATATATCCGTTTCTCCAGCAGCTCCGTGGTCGATAAGCCGTCGGCAGGTGTGGCGGTGCGCCTCACGTTGGAAACCAGTAGTGAAGCGGTTCAAGCCGCGCGCATCGTGCTCGGCTGCGTCGGCGCGACGCCGGTGCGGGCGCGTAGAGCCGAAGGGCTCATCATGGGCAAAAAGTTAACACTGGCGTTGGCGGAAGAGGCTGGCGGGATCGCCTCTGAAGAGTGCAGCCCCACCAGCGATTTGCGCGGTTCCGAGCAATATAAGCGCGCGATCGTCGGTACGCTGGTGAAGCGCACGGCGAGCAAGGCTTACGAGCAAGCTCTGGGAAATGCATGATGGATGGAATTAAACTCGATCCGGCGTCACAACCCGTCAAAGCGCCGGCAATGAAGAAAACGATTTCACTAATTGTCAACGGTTTCCAACGCAGCGTCGAAGTCGAGGCGCGGACGACGTTGCTCGACATGGTGCGCGAGCAGTTTGGCCTGACCGGCGCGAAGCTTGGTTGCGACATTCAAGTTTGCGGCGCGTGCACGTTGTTGGTTGACGGTAAACCGGTTAGCGCGTGTTCGGTTTTGGCCGTTGACGCCGACGGCTGCGAGATTCTCACGGTGGAAGGATTGAGCGCTAAGGGTAAATTCCATCCGTTGCAGGAAGCGTTTATGGAGTTCGGCGCGCTGCAGTGCGGCTACTGCACATCCGGATTTATTCTCACGGCGAAAGCGCTGCTCGAGGAGTATCCGCGGCCCTCCGAGCAACAGATCCGAGATTACCTGGCGGGAAATTTTTGCCGCTGCGGCTGCTATCAGGAGATTATGCAGGCGGTCAAGAATGTGGCTGGAAGCTGAGTCGATAAACATGACCGAATCGTAGAGGCCTTTACACCTTGACGCGAGGATAGACGCTGACCGTTCAAAAGTTCAACGTTCAATGTTCAACGTCCCAGCTCCACACCTTGAACTTTGAACCTGGAACCTTGAACGGAGAGCGACTAGAGAGGGACGATCTCGCGCAAAGGCGCAAAGAACGCAAAGTAGGATTTGGACAGGGAAGAATTCCATGGAACTAGCAGATATCGGAAAAACGTTTCGCCGATTGGACTATGAAACAAAAGTAACCGGCACGGCGCAGTATCTTGCTGACATGAACGTTCCGGGAATGTGCCACGGCAAGATTCTACGCAGCCCATATCCGCACGCGCGCATCAAGAGCATCGATACGTTCAAAGCCGTGAAAGTCACCGGTGTCGTGGCCGTGTTGACACGCGATGACATCGTCCACGACGAAGGCATCGAGCCGTACTACGGGCCGGTATTCAAAGACCAAACCATCGTCGCGGTGGAAAAAGTACGCCATGTTGGCGACCCGGTCGCGGCAGTGGCAGCACTGACGATCGACGCCGCCGAAGAAGCGCTGCGTTTGATCGAAATTGAGTACGAAGAGCTGCCCGCAGTTTTGGATGTTCACGAATCGCTAAAACCGGGTGCAAAATTGGTCCACGACGCTATCAAGGTTCCAATGTCGGGCTTCGCCGATCTTGCAGAGCTTAAACCAATCGACGGCACCAATATCTGCACTCACTTTAAACTCAACCGCGGTGACATCGACAAAGGCTTCGCCGAAGCCGACCATATTTTCGAAGATACCTTCACACTGCCGGCGACACAGCATTGTTTTCTTGAGACCCACGCGTGCATCGCCTCCGTCGATCCGGGCGGGCGCATCACGGTTTGGGCGACGACACAGAATCCGTTCGTCGTGCGCACCCAGCTCGCCAATATTTTCAAAGTACCGGTTTCTAAAGTTCGCGTCATCGTGCCGTATCTGGGCGGCGGATACGGCGGCAAGGTGTATCCGAAGGTCGAACCGATCACGGTCGCGCTGGCAAAGAAAGCAAGGCGGCCAGTGCGCATCGTGCTATCGCGCGAAGAAGTATTTTATACGATCACCAAGCATGCCGCGGTGATTCGCATGAAGACGGGCGTCAAGAACGACGGCACGCTGGTAGCACGAGAATGCGAAATACACCTCGACACCGGCGCCTATGCCGAGATCGGGCCGCGGGTAGCAAAAAAATCCGGTTACACCGCGGCGGGGCCGTATCGGATTGCCAATCTCAAAATCGATTCCTATTCCGTTTACACCAATAAACCGCCCGCCGGCGCTTTCCGCGGCTTTGGTGTGTCGCAATCAGCTTGGGCCGTCGAGTCGCAGATGGACATCATCGCGGCGGCGCTCAAGATGGATCCGCTCGAACTCAGAAAAAAGAACGGTTACGACGAGGGCGATAAGTTTGTCACTGAAGAGACATTGCGAAGCATCGGGTTTAAGCAATGCCTCGACGAAGTTGCCAGGTCGATTGCGTGGAACGATAAATCGTTCAATGGTTCAACGGTTCACGGTTCAATCGGATCGAACCTTCGGCGCGGCAAGGGACTCGCGTGCATGATCAAAGCGACGATCACACCGTCTATCTCTTGCGCGGTAGTAAAGCTGAACGAGGACGCGAGTCTATCCATATATACGGGCACGGTGGAGATGGGGCAGGGCTCGGAGACTGTGTTGGCGCAGATCGCCGGGAAAGAGCTCGGGATTCCGCTGCAAACGATTCAAGTTCTCGGCGTCGATACCGACGTTGTCCCCTACGACCTAACGACATCATCGAGTCGTTCGACTTTTCACATGGGCAAAGCCGTGCAGCTGGGGGCGCAGGACATCATGCACCAGCTCAAGCAGATCGTCGTCAAGGAATACGGTGTCCCGCAGGACAAAATCCGTTTTGCCGAGGGCAAAATTCTCCTGCCGGAAACCGCACTCGATTATGCCGAGGTGATGTTCAAGCGCTTCGGTATGCAAGGCGGCACGCTAGTCGGCGAGGGGCAGGTCAAAACTTCCACCAAAGACGAATTCGGTGAAAAAACCACATCGGCGTTCTGGTTCGTCGCCGCCGGCGCCGCCGAGGTCGAAGTCGACGTTGATACCGGGAAGTTCAAGCTGATAAGGTACGCCACCGCCGTCGACGTGGGCAAGGCCCTCAATCCTCTCGGTTGCCGCCAGCAGCTTGCCGGCGCGGCGATCACGGGCATCGGTCAGGCGATGTTCGAGGAGATCGCTTACGACAACGGTCAGCTCATCAATCCGAATCTGGTCGATTATGTATTGCCTTCGCTGGGCGACATGCCGCCCGTGATCGATCCGATTTGCGTTGAGGTGCCCGATCGTAACGGTCCATTCGGCGCGAAGGGCATCGGCGAAAGCGCGCTGATTCCCGTCGCGCCGGCAATCGCCAACGCGATCTATGACGCGGTGGGTGTGCGCATCAAAGATCTTCCGATTAAGGCGGAAAAGATTTATCTTGGGTTGCAACAAAGGAAGTCATAAATCGTCAAAAGGCTAGCGGCGATGAAGCTTGGTTTTCGGCAAATATGTTTGCTTGCTTCTGTGATTCTCATGGCCACGAGTTCCCTCGCTTGCTATAACGAGGCGCTCGAACGCCAGGCCGAACAAATCCGGCAGCAGGAAATGGAAATTGCCCGACAGCGCAAAGAACTGGAAGCGCTCGCCGCGGGCCAACAAGTTCAAGACCAGAGGCAAAGGGTTTGCGTTCGTGCCTTTCGCGAATATTTTGACAAGGCTCAACTGTCGACAAATCGGGACGAAGCAATCTCGCTCTATCGTGATGGATTGGCAATCTGTCCCGACGATGACGTTGCGCATTATGAATTGGGCAGAGCTCTCGCCGGCTCTGGCCGGCAGGCCGAAGCTGAGAACGCATTCGAAGCGGCGCTCAAGATCAATCCTGACTTCACTGACGCGAGAAGACAACTCGAAGCCATCCGAAAAAACCGTTAAAACCGTCGCATTGCAATATCCAATCGTTAGACCGGAGGTTAAATCATGAGAACGCTAGTCGCCGCATCGTTCTCGCTGTTCGTGTGTGCCTTGGCCGCGCATGCCCTGGATGAAACAAAGCTCGTCGACTTAACGTATTCGTTCAGCGAAGACACGCATCATTGGCCGACCGCCAAACCTTTCCACCTCGAAAAGGTCGCCGAGGGCCGAACTCCCGCTGGATATTGGTATTCCTCGTATAACTACGGTGGCTCGGAGCATGTCGGGACCCATATGGATGCACCGTTTCATTTCGCCAAAGGCAAATGGACGACCGAGCGGATTCCGCTTGCTCGGACAATTGGTCCCGGCGTCGTGGTCGATATTCGACGCAAGACGGAGAAGAATCCCGATTATCTTTTGCAAGTGGAGGATGTCCGCGCCTGGGAAAAGAGTCACGGCAGGGTCCCAGCGGGCGCGATTGTATTGACGCACACAGGTTGGGGAAAGTTTTGGGGCGATCGCAAGCGTTATTTTGGCACCGACGAGCCCGGCAACGTTACCGATCTTCATTTTCCTGGATTATCGAAGGCCGCCGCTGAATTTCTGGTCAAAGAGTGGAAGGTAACGGCCGTCGGGATCGATACGCCGAGCATCGATCACGGTCCATCGAAGGATTTCCCGGTCCACCAAGTTCTCGGAGAGGCGAACGTACCGATCTTTGAAAACGTCGCGGCTTTGGAGCGGGTTCCGTCCAAAGGCGCGACCATCTTCGCGCTGCCCATGAAAATCAAGAGAGGCAGCGGTGCGCCTTTGAGGATTTTCGCCTTGCTGCCCTAAAAAGACCGGTGGCGACGACGTTTTCCGTTCTCTGGCAACAGTGATGGTCAAACCTTTTTGAGATTTTGCTTTCACCCAACAAAAACAATATAGTCTGCCGCGCTAAACAGGGGGTAACTGTATGACCTGGTCGAAGGTACATCTTGTAGTCCTGCCGATAGCTTGCTGGTTTTTGTTTGTCCTCGGTATTACAGCGACCGCTCCCGCTGCCGAGATTCAGATGCAAGTTCAGCCCACGCCGTCAACCCAGAGCGCCGTATCGCCTACCGGCAAGCTGTTGACGATCGAAGATGCGGTGCGGATCGGTTTAGATAATCATCCCAGGATCAAGTCGGCAAATGAGAGAATCGGTTCGCAGCAAGCCGTTTTAGGGCAACAAATGTCTGCGTATTACCCAACGATCACCTTTAACAATAATTATCGCAGTACAAATGCTTCCAGTTCGAGCAGCGTGAGTGAACATGCATCGCCAACGGCTAACTCCCAGACCAACTTCAACTATACGATCTATAATTTCGGCAAGAGAGAAGGCACGGTTCAGGCGGCGCGTGATACTTTAAGCGCAGTGGAGCAGGACTATGCGACGACCACCCAAGATATCATTCTTTCCATCAAGCAGGCCTACTATGTGTATTTAGGGTCTCAAGCGCTAGTAAAAGTGCGCCAAGAAACGGTTCGCAGTCGCGAATTGCTCGTGCGCCAAGCGCAGGGATTCTATGAAGTAGGCACGCGGGCGAGAATCGACGTCGCCCGGGCGGAGGCCAATCTCTTTACAGCGCAGGCCGATCTCATCGCAGCGGAGAATGGCGTAAAGATCGCCTGGGTAACGCTGAGAAATGCCATGGGTTCGCCTCGTCTTCCTGAACAACCCGTGGCGGAGGATTCGCCGGAAGTCGAATTTTCGATGAACCTAGCCGGCGCCAGGAACGTAGCCTTTGACGCACGCACGGAATTAAAGAGCTTTGAAGCCCAACGGAAGGCATCGGATCAACTGATCGCTGCTGCTCGACGCGGACATTTGCCTGACCTCATCTTCGACGCGTTCTACGTTCGGCGTACGGGAAGCGGAGATACCAAGCCGACTTTTCCGCTGAAGCAAGAGGGCTGGCAAGCGCAAGTGAGTTTGAACATTCCGATTTTCGACGGCTTTCGAACCACCAATCGAGTCGAGGAAACTTTGCACAATTATTACAACGTTAAAGCGCAAGAAGAGGACCGTCGCCAGCTGATTGCGCTGGAGGTCGAGCAGAGTTACCTTAGGGTCGTGGAAACCCAGGAGCGGATAAGAGCCACCGAATCGGCAGCCAGGGCCGCCAAAGAAAACCTCGATTTGGCCCAGGGACGCTATCAGGTCGGCGTCGGGTCGATTATTGAAGTCACCGATGCGGAGACGCTTTACACGGACGCACAAACGACCTATATACGGACAATTTACGACTACAAGATCGCCGACGCTCAGCTGGCGAGAGCGATGGGAGATACCCGAGTCGGAGTCTTGAAACCAGGATCAATCAAATAGACGCGGGAAACTCCGAGAAAGGGCTAGCAAGGGGTCCTAGGATATGAAGCGTTCTCATTGGATCATCGCATTGGTCATCGTGGTTGGCGGCTTCGCCGGTTTCCAACAATTTCAATCCTGGTCGCTCAACAAACCACAGGAAGGGTCCCAAGCCAAGTCGGAGGAAGGCGGCGAGCGCGGTCAAGGAAGTCGACCCGCCAGCGGTCAGGGACAAGGGCGTGGGGCGGGGCGATCGCGCGGCGGCGAGACGGTGCCGGTCCTGGTCGCAACCGCGGTCCAGAAAAGCGTCCCGCTACAAATCCGGGCGGTTGGGAATGTTGAAGCCTATACAACCGTTTCGGTAAAGAGCCAAGTTACCGGCGTGCTCATGCAGGCTCATTTCAAGGAAGGCCAAGACGTCAAGAAGGGCCAATTACTTTTCACCATCGATCCGCGTCCCTTGGAATCGGCGTTAAAACAGGCTGAAGCGAATATGGCGCGCGACACTGCCCAGCTAAACAATTTGCGTGAACAAGTTAAGCGGTATGCAGAGTTAGTCCAGAAGCAGTACGTGTCTCGAGAGCAGTACGATCAGATCAAAACCAACGCCGATGCCGCGGAGGCAGTGGTAGACGCCGACAAAGCGGCGGTTGACAACGCCAAGGTTCAGCTAAGTTACTGTTACATTTATTCGCCGGTGAACGGACGGGTCGGCAGTCTTTTGATCTACGAAGGAAACTTGATTCGGCTTAATGACGGCGCCGCTCTGGTGGTCATCAACCAAATTAACCCAATCAATGTGACCTTCGCCGTGCCCGAACAGTATTTGGCTGATCTCAAACGACATATGGCTGGGGGTAGATTAAAGGTCGATGCGAGATTCCAATCGGATGAAGGCCGGCCAGAACAAGGCCTCTTAGCCTTTGTCGATAACGCGGTTGATCGGTCCACGGGCACGGTTAGACTCAAAGCCGAATTCAGCAACCAGGAAAGGCGGCTGTGGCCCGGTCAGTTTGTCAATGTAGCGCTAACGTTGGCTACACAAGGGGATGCCGTGGTCATTCCCTCGGAAGCGGTCCAAGTCGGCCAGGAAGGCCAGCATGTTTTCGTCGTCAAAGAAGACAAGCGGGTTGAAGTTAGGCCGGTGACGATTGGCAGCACGAACGAAGGCGAAGCGATCATCGCCAAGGGCCTTGCCGCCGGCGAACAGGTCGTGCGTGAAGGCCAGTTCTTGCTCGGCCCGGGGTCCCGCGTGGAGGTGAAAGATCCAACTAAGTTGACCGGGGAAACAAAGGGGGAAGGAAAAAGGAGCGGTCGCAGTGAGGGAGGCAAACGAGGTAACGTTAAAGCGGACGAAAAAAAGGGTGAATCATGAACATCTCCGCGCTCTTCATACGCCGGCCGGTGACCACCACTCTGGTCATGCTGGGGATCCTCATCTTCGGCATCATGGGGTATAAGTCCCTACCGGTCAGTGACCTTCCGACCGTTGACTTTCCAACCATCACCGTCAATGCCAATTTGCCCGGCGCCAGCGCTGAAACGATGGCGTCGGGAGTGGCGACGCCGCTCGAGAAAAATTTCTCGACCATTGCCGGCCTCGATTCCATGAGCTCGACCAGCAGTTTGGGGCGAACTCAAATCACGTTGCAGTTTAGCTTGAGCCGAAACGTCGATGCCGCGGCGCAGGACGTTCAAGCGATGATCGCGCGTTCGGCTCGGGATTTGCCGCCAAATATGCCGACCCCGCCGTCCTATCGAAAGGTCAATCCGGCGAACAATTCCATCCTGCTGCTGGCGTTGACATCACCGACACTTCCTTTGTCGACAGTCGATGAATTTGCCCAGACGATTTTGGCGCAGCGCATCTCGATGGTGAGCGGCGTCGCGCAGGTCGATGTTATCGGCTCGCAAAAATACGCGGTCCGGATCCAGCTGGATCCCAATCAGTTAGCCGCCCGGCAGGTCGGCATCGACGACGTGGTGAACGCGATTCAACGCGGCAATGTAGACCTGCCCGTGGGAACCTTGAATGCTCCCACCCGTGCCTACACTTTGGTTTCGGATGCCCAGCTCACGAACGCGGAAGCCTATCGCCCGATGGTCGTCACCTATCGCAACGGCGCGCCGGTGCGCATCCAGGATCTCGGCAAAGCTCTGGATAGCGTGGAGAACACCAGGGTCGGCAGCTGGTTCAAGGACAAAAGGGCCGTCATCCTGGGAGTACAGCGACAACCGGGCGCCAACGTTGTCGAAGTCGTCGATGCTGTCAAAGCTATTCTGCCCGGGTTGCGCGCGCAAATTCCCCAGTCCATCAACCTGGAAGTGTTTTTCGACCGCACTCAATCGATTCGTGAATCGGTGCATGACGTCCAGCTCACTCTCATTGGCACGATCGGGCTGGTTATCCTCGTCATCTTTCTTTTCCTGCGCAATGTGTCGGCGACTATCATTCCGAGCTTGGCGCTGCCCATGTCCATCGTCGGCACCTTTGCCGTCATGTACCTGCTCGATTATAGCCTCGACAACCTGTCGCTTATGGCGCTGACTCTCGCCGTCGGCTTCGTCGTCGACGATGCCATCGTCGTGTTGGAGAACATCGTGCGCCACATGGAAGAAGGTGAAAATCCCTATGATGCCGCGGTCAAGGGCGCGCAGCAAATCGGCTTCAC
>DASPXM010000366.1:0-12994 GCA_035637295.1 Verrucomicrobiia bacterium | reverse complement strand
TCCAGCTGGAAAATAAAGGCTACCGCTTGCTCGGTAACACGGCGGAAATCGTCACGCATCCGATCGCCGGCCTGGGCGTACACGAAGATAAAATGAAAAAAGATCCGGAGCTGATCAAACGAGTGATTCGAGCCTCCTTGCAAAGCTTGCAACTTCTGCACACGGCCCCGAAAGATACGGTCAAGATTCTCATGGAGTGGACCCGTGCAAGCGAACGGGACGCGCTTCGATCGCTCGAACTTGCCAAGCCAGGATTCAGCAGAAACGGCTTGCTCACCGACGACGATCTCGCCATCGAGTGGAGCTTCATTCAGCAGCAGACCAAGAAGATCAACGTTCCAGTTTCGATCGCGCTCGACATGACATTGCTACGCGAAGTACAGCGCGAGTTGGGAATGTGACGGCAACAATAGCGCTTTAAAACGTTCCAGCCGATATAATCGTTGCAACGGTTTGAACGGAGCGAAGCGGTTGAACGACTTGAACATTTTGAACGTTAAAATCAACGTTACAACATGAGTAAAGGAGAATGAACATGCGTACTTTAGACTTATTAGCCAGCGACTCGTCCCATCTACCTTTTCTCTACGTCTTTAAAGAATCCAAGGTGATGGAAAAGTACGGCTATGAAATCGATCTGCATATTGTCGGCGGCGCCAAGGCGCCGACCATGGCGCATCGCGCCAAGCTCGCCCTCGCCGGTGAAATCGATTTTTTGAGCGGGCTGCATCATGAAACCTATCGGGAACGGGCCAAGGGGGAGAAGCGCCTCACCTATCTTGCGCAGGCGCAGAACAACTGGGATGACCGGCTCGTTGCGTCCGCGGAAATCAAGAATGTGGAAGATCTAAAAGCTCGGAAGATTGTCTGCCACTCCAAGGCGCCCTGCGTATCCGGCAATTTACGCGCGGTGCTGGAAACCTGCGGGCTCAAGCCCGAAGAGATCAACATGGATGTCATCGCCGATACTTCCGGTAAATTTTTAGATTTCGTCGATGAAATCACTTCCGGCAAGGCCGTGGCGGCACTGGTCGACATGCCATTCGATCTTTACGGCATAAAAAAGGGACTCCACGTCGTCGATCTGCCGGACCGGCCGGTGATTCACAACACGACGTTGCTGGCGACCAGCGATTACATCAAAGACAACGAGGAAACCGTCTATGCTTTTCTCAAGGGCTTTATCGAAGCCCTCCACTTCTTCAAGACAAAGCCGGATCAAGTCGTGCCAATTTTGAAAAATAACTTAGCCAAGCGCTACGGCCTGCAAGAAGACGAATATTATATCCACCTGCAGCGCGAGTGGGCGAAACTGCTTTCGAAAAAACCTTACCCGCTGCCGGCTGCGATCCAGAACGTCTACGATCTCGACGTCGGCAAAGATCCGGCAATGCACAATATCGGCCCCATGGAGCCGTGGGATCTCCATTATTTGCGGAAAATTGATGACAGCGGCTTCATCGATCAGTTGTATGGGCATTGAGAAATTGGCCGCGGGGCTTGCTGGGCTTTGGCTGTCGGTGGCGAGCTTCTCCCCTTCGTTTTCTGCGGAGACTAAGACCGCCGCCGGATTGCAACTCACGAGTGCTGCTTTCCAGCAAGGCGCGGCGATCCCGCGCAAGCATACTTGCGATGCCGACGACGTGTCACCACAGCTAAGATGGACCAATCCGCCCTCGGGCACAAAAGCTTTCGCGCTCATCGCCGACGATCCCGACGCGCCGGGTGGAACTTGGGTGCACTGGCTAATTTACGATCTACCCGGGGAGGCCAAAGATCTGCCGGAAGGAACAGCAAAAACAGAAATACTCTCCAACGGCGCGAAGCACGGAGTCAACGATTTTCGCAAAGTCGGCTACGGCGGTCCGTGCCCGCCTCCGGGAGCGGCGCATCGTTATTATTTCAAACTTTACGCGCTCGATGCTCCGACAAACTTAAAACCGCGGGCGACAAAGCAGCAATTGCTGGATGCGATGAAGGGGCATGTGCTCGGCGAAGGCGAGCTCATGGGGCGCTATAAGCGATAGCCTTTTTTCATTCGTCGCGGCAATAGTATTGGTTCAATCGAAGCTGCGCCCGGGTCGACGGCAAGCACGACAGCTTGCCCGTCGACAACGAACCGTTACTATTCAACGTCAATGATGAGCGGACTGTTGCGCGTCTGCTGCGGCTGCAAGATTTGACGCGAGTTGTCGCTGAATACCATCGGCTCACTGATGTCCCAAAGGTACAACTGGTGCGAATTGCCTGCCGCATCACGGTAAGATTCCGCGATTTTTGGCTGCCATTCTCCCATATCGAACGTGTATGAAACCACGCGCGCGCCGGGCTTGAGTTGATGCATCAGTTGCGGGCGAACCGCGCTATTACCATCTTGAGATAGATAAAGCGTCACCACAGAAGCCGACGACAAGTCCGCTGCAAGGAAATCCTGTTGTCGAAACTCGACGAGTTTTTCCACGCCCTGCTTCCGCGCGTTTTCACGCGCCAGCTTGACCAATCCCGGATCGACCTCGAAGCCGACCCCGCGAGCACCATATTTTTTCGCGGCTGTGATGAGAATCCGTCCATCGCCGGATCCCAGATCATAAACCACATCGCCTTTTTTGACTGCGGCGAGAACGAGCATCCGTTCGACGACCTCCTGTGGAGTTGGGTCGAACGGCGCCAGCTGACCGGGAACGGGCATGCGGGCTTCAGCCGGCGAACCGTCGAAGTAACGGCGATCGGCCTGGACGACGCCGGGCGCGACTTGCGTGATGACATTAGTGCCGACCACATAAGGTACGTCGAAAAACACCAGTCCCGGATGCCGGTGAAAAAACCAGTGGCGGTGTGGATGAAACGGTACACTGCCTAAGATAAAAAACGGCGGCCGTGATCTAAAAAACGGCGACGGCACGAATACGCCTCCTCCTCGATGATTTTGAAACGTCCGAGGCGGCGACGAAAAGCCCCGGTTTTGAAATCCCGGCGAGGCTTGAATCGTGGGTGGCAGTGAGGGTCCCCGAAACCCTTGCGACCGTTGAACAGGTTGACCGGTAATTACTCCCGAAGCTACCGGAGCTGTTGCGCTTCGCCCGACTGCCGCGGATGGCATTGAGGTTGTGGCACCTCCGCCACCTCCCGCGGAGCCACGAAATGCTTGAGCCCGCGCCAGACTGGTGCCGACCAGCAAAATGACACAAACAGAAAGCAGCGCCACCGGTTTCATAAAGCCTCCTAACATCGAAAACGATCATAGAAGGCGGAGGCAGGGCGAGTCAACCGGCGCACTACCAGGCTCCAAGTTGCGAGATTCGTCCGCACTGATTGTAAGCAGTTTACCCTCAGTGTGTCGATGGCCCTCGAAATGACAATCGTACTCCAGAGACTGTGTCGTGATGTCATCCTGAGGCGCAGGCCGAAGGATCTCGACTTTCTAATCGACTGGAACTGCGGGATGTTTCGCTTCGCTCAACATGACACACAAGTGATTTTGCTCATTGCGACACAATCTCGGACGCGAGGGGCGTTTTCCACACCTCGATTGAATCCTAACTCTTCAAACTAACGCCCAATCCTCGCACCACCGGCGCGTGCCACGCCACCAGGCCGGCCAACACGATCACCAACAAGCCCATGTAACTCACAGTCGCCGGCGCGCCGATCCAGTGCGCGCTCACGCCAGCGGTGAGCGCGCCCACCGGCATCAGGCCGCGGTCGAGCGCATAGATGCTCATCACCCGGCCGCGCAAATGATCCGGCACGATCACCTGTAGCATCGTGTTGGTCGTCGCCATATAAAAAATCTGGAACGCGCCGATCGCGACCAAAGACAGGATTGCTAGAGGAAAAGAGGTGGTCCAGGAAAACAAATTCATGGCGATGCCGAGCGCAACCAAACTGACGAGCATAAGAATTCCTTGACGACGGACGCGATTTGCCAGGCTCGCCAGCATCAGTCCGGCACACATCGCGCCCAGGCCGGGCGCCGCTAACATAATACCCAAGCCTTCCGGCCCCACTTTAAGCACATCTTTCTGAAACACCGGCATGAGCGTTTGGTAAGGCATCGCACAGACCCGCGGCACCAGAGCGCTCGTCAGCAGAGCAAATATCGTTGGATTGGACCAAACATAGACCAGACCTTCTTTGAGATTGGCCAACGCCGACGAGCGGCGCGCTTCCGCCGGCGCCGGCGGAATGACCATCCAGTAGATAGAAATCAGCACTGCGATGTAGGCTGCTCCCTGAACAAAGAAATTTCCTGCTGCACCAAAAGTGACGATCAACAAGCCACCGAGAGAAGGACCGATCACTTTCGTCATGTTAAAGGCCGCTGAGGTGAGCGCCACGGCATTGATCAAATCTTCTTTGGGGCCCAGCGTCGGCACCATGCTCTGGCGCACCGGATCGGTGAACGCCCATGCAATGCCCGTGATCAAAGTAAACACGAAAAGATGCCAGACGGCTGCGTATCCAATCGCTACGAGGACACCCATAGCGACAGTCGCTGTCATCAGAATGTATTGCGTGCTCATCAAGATTTTTCTGCGATCGGTCCGGTCCGCCACCACGCCCGCGATCGGGCTCGCGATCAGAAAGGGCAAAGCCCGTAGACCGTTCAACGCACCAAGGAGCACCGACGACCCGGTGAGATCGTAGAGCAACCAGCCGAGCGTCACTTGCTGGATCCATTGGCCGGCGCTCATGAAGACCGTTCCGAACCAAAGATAGCGATAGTTATCGTGTCGTAGCGACGAAAAGGTTTTGCCGAGAAAACGGTATGAATCACGAGCGGCTGCCGCGCCGGTTTCCAGAGTTGCGGGATCTTCCAATGCTGTCGACCTTTTTGACCTTAACGCCGGCTCGACTGCGGCAGATGTCGAGTGCCGCGCGGGAAGCGATTTGTCGGGAATCGCGAACGGTTAGGTGGAACAGATTAGCGGGATGCTGAGGCGACTCAAAGCACAGCCGCTATCGCCTAATTGGCTCTACTAAGGAGCCTTGCATCATCGGAGCGGATATAGCCGGGCGGTTTCCCGTGTTTCGACCTGACTTCGAGCCATTCGCCGACGGAGCGCACAACCGTCACCTCTGTTCCCTTGCCGATTTGCGCTATTGCGCGAGCGGAATTGGACGGTTCTTCGTAAACGGTAGCAGGGCGAAGGGTTTCGTAAGTACCCGCTTCGGCCGATCGGCGCGCAGACGCCGTGGCAGGCGGCGGCAACGGCTCAGTGGTTCGCGTCGCCGATCGCGACGGAGAGGCGGTGCGGCTCGCCGCCAAACGGTCAACCTCACGATTGGCATCGGTCAACTTACGTCGCGTCGAAGCCAGATCCTTTTCAGTCTCTTGGAACTTGGTTTTGAGTTCTTCGATCTGGCTGGAGCTTCCCTGATGCTCTTGGCGCAATTGGGCGAGTTGCGCTTCGAGAGTTTGAATCTTTTGGTCCTTTTCTTGAAGCGTCTTTGCTTGTTCCGTCAATACCGGGGTCAAATCACGCCGCTCGCGGTTTCCGCCGACGAGATAAACCCCCAGAGCGAAAACAAGCAAACCCAATGCTAGGATGACTTTCGACCCTACCGGGAGTCTTTCTTTCTCGACGATGAGGTTTTCGTTTTCGGCAGCGGGGCTTCGCCACACCGCGTCCTCAGACCGCCGGGGCCACTCTGGCGCGGCTGAGGGAATCAAGTCCGCTTTGCAATAGGGGCAGGTCAAAGCATCCAACGCGATGCTATTGGCACAGTGCGGGCAGAGGCGTGTCTGGATGGTTGCTTGCGCCATCAATGATTTTCCCTCTCACGGGCAAAAGCTAGCCGATCACCTGAATCAAAGTGCATCTTGCTCTTTATATTGAATCCAACCGTTAGAAGCGTCAAGGTTTATGACCTTTAGACATCCGAATAGCGAAATTTTAATAGCTTGCCCCGATATCACCCTTGAGCTATAGAACGCTCGGAGGATTTTTCAACCATGGCATTAATCGTCAGTGAACCGCAAACCAGAAAGCTCATCGATATGGCGCAAGCCGTGGCTGAGCTCGATAGAATGTTCCGCGACCGGGCCGCCGGCAAAATGCGCAGCGTGCCCCGCCGCCGGCTCAAAGGCAGCGAGAAGCAGCTCAACATGATGGCCGCCTGGCACCAAGACTCGGACTTAATCTGCCTGCGCTCCTACGCCGCAGACGCCAATACCATCACGCTTTACCACGGCCGCAAGGGCGGCATCCAAGCGATTGTCAACATGGGCTTCTTGAGCAGCCTGCGCACCGGCGCCGCCACCGGCGTCGCCGCGAAGTATCTCGCGCCGGCCAACCGCAAAGTGCTGGGCATCATCGGCCCGGGATGGCAAGCTACTTTTCAGGTCGAAGCCGTCGCCAAGACCTGTCCCATAGAGCAAGTAGTCGTTTGGGGCCGGACACCCAGACGGCGCAAAGATTTCATCAAGCAGATGAGCAAGGTCGTAAAGGCCGATTGGAAAGAAGCCGACACGGTCGATGAAGTCGAAGCGGTCTCCGACATATTGGTTGTCTCCACGGACTCCACGACGCCGGTGGCCACGGGCCAAAGCTTGAAAGACGAAGTGCTGGTCGCGTCCATCGGCGCCAACGCCACGGTCAAACACGAAGTGTCGAGTGATCTTATTCGGCGCATGGATTTAATCGTGGTCGACGACCTCGCCGCAGCAAAAGCCGACAGCGGCGATCTGGTCGAAGCCTGTCAAACTCGCATCGCCCGTTGGGAAGACATCGTGCCGTTGGAAAGGATCGTCGCCGACGGCGCGCCCCAGCCACGGCCGAAGAGAATTTTCTTTCAATCCAACGGTATCGCCGACGAGGACTTAGCTGTTGGGAAATACGCGTTGGATCAGGCGAAACGGAAAAAGTTAAAACTGCGGAGCGTGACGGAGATCTAAGGCAATCTCAAATCGCATCTTTCGACATCGCATACGGGTGACCGGCCGGTCACCCTTAGTGAATCCTTTTGGCAGTTCCTATCGCGCGCTCACGGTTTCACAAACTTAAGCACGAAGCGGTCGCTCTTATCGCGAATCTTGACCACGCTGAAATCCCGCGTGTCGTCGGCGCGGCTGAGCATTTTTCCTTCTTCGGCTAGGCGAAACCCGGCGCCAGTCGCTTCTTTGATCACTAATAGCTTGTCCATGCGGTGGAGCGTTTTCGCTTCACTATCGCCGGCACCTTCTTTGGCCGAGTGGTCCACCACGCCGTAGCTGCCGCCGCGTTTGAGCGCGGCAAAGATTCTTTTGTTCATCGCGCCGCGCACATCGGCAGCGATTTCATGATAGTCGAGATGGAGCAGTACGAAGTCGAGCGAACCGTCCTGCGGTAGCGCCAGCTTGTCGAATGGCCCGTCGAGCACGCGCACATTGCCCATGCCCGGCTGCTTCAAACGTTCGTGCAGCTCCTGACGCGGCGCGGGATTCGCTGAGTAAACTACGCCGTCCGGGCCGACCAGTTGCGATAAGATCGCCGTGTAGTAGCCGCGGCTGGCGAAAATATCGGCGACTCTCTGGCCGGTTTTTACTTCATAAAACGCCATCACCTCCTGCGGCTTGCGCACCGTATCAATCGCCCGTTCCGCTTCGGGTCGGCTCATGTTGGTGAGAATGGCATCGTAATTCGGTGTCGAAGTCGCGGCGCAGCCGACGAAGATCGCCATGGCAAGTGCCATCGAAATGAATTTAGCGTAATTGCACAGCCGAGTAGCCATCAAAATCTCCTCTGTTGCGACTTGTTAGCGGCCTCAAGGTTTCTCAAACGCCAGCACGAAGCGATCGTCTTTGTTGCGCTCTTTGTTGACGTTGAAATCGCGCGTATCTTCGGGTTTACGCAGCATGTTTCCTTCTTTAGCAAGCTTGAAACCCGCGTCGCCAACTTCCTTGATGACCTGTAACTTGTCGATGCGATGCAGCGTCTTATTCGCTTCGTTACCCGAACCGTCTTTCGCCGAGTGATCGACCACGGCGTAGACTCCGCCGCGTTTGAGCGAAGCGAGAATCCGTTTGTTCATCGGTGCGCGCGCTTCTGGCGCTACGTCATGGTAGTTGAGATGAATGATGACAAAATCGAGCGAAGCGTCCTGCGGCAGCGCGAGCTTGTCGAACGGCCCGTCGGCAACTCTGACGTTGGCAAACTTCGCCGACTTCCAGCGCTGATTGATTTCGTCGCGGGAATTTGGATTCACGGAGTATACGACCCCTTGCGGTCCAACGACCTGGGACAGGATCGCCGTGTAGTAACCCCGCCCGGCCCAAAGATCCGCGACTTTGTCGCCGCTTTTGACACCGTAGAAGGCCAGCACCTCATCGGGCTTGCGCGCCGCGTCGAGCTCGCGCTCGTTGGCCGGTCGGTCCGGGTCGCTGACAACTGACTTATAATCCGGCGTCGACATAGAACACGCCGACAGGGCCGACATCGACAAAGCCACAATTAATGATCTCAACTTTCTCAAAGACCTTTGATTCATGGTTCTTCCTCCGTTCTGTCGGATGGTGGCCCAACTTTAGTAATTGCAGGGAGAATTGCAAGCTTGAAACGATCCGAATCTAATCCGCGGTGGGCGGTTTGCGACTGCGATCATCGCAAAATTCTTACGGGCGGCCATGGTCCATCGCATGTTCAACATCGTACTTCAGCAGGTTCCAAATCTTATCCATGCAATTGGCAAAATCGGGGTCCTTCATGCTTTTGAAATTCCGCGGCCGCCGCACATCGACCGTGACGACGCTCTTGATAAGCCCCGGACGCGAGCTCATCACCGCGATGCGATCGCAAAGCATAACCGCTTCGTCGAGGTTGTGCGTGACGAGAATGACGGTTTTCTTGTCGCGTTCCCAGATGCGCAGCAACTCCTCACGCATGAGCATCCGGGTTTGCGCGTCCAAGCTCGCGAAAGGCTCGTCCATTAAAATAACTTCCGGATCGTTGGCCAGGGCGCGCGCGATGGCAACTTTTTGTTTCATTCCTCCTGAGAGCTCGTGCGGCTGGGCGCCAGCGAAATCGAGCAAGCGCACCACTTCGAGAAAAAAATGGCTGATGCGCTTGTAAACCGACGGCTGCTCGTGGCGAAACTCGGCTCCCAGAGGAACATTCTCCTCGACGTTACGCCACGGCATCAGCGCCGATTCTTGAAAAACCATCGACACCATCGCCTTGCCGCGCTGCTCACCGACGAACTGCACCGAACCGGTGCTGGGCGTTTCCAATCCGGCAATGATATGTAGCAACGTCGTCTTGCCGCATCCCGTCGGTCCGATGATGCCAAAGAACTCCTGGTCGCGCACCTCCAAATTGATCCCGCCCAAGGCGCGCAGCGTCCCCTGGCCGGAAACAAATTCTTTGGTCACGCCGTGAACAACAACTTTCATCGTTGTTTCGACTTCGCCCTTTCAGCTGCCTGACACCAGAGCTTGTTCGACGATTTGAACGACTTGAACGTTTTGAACGACTTGAACCAATGGCATCAGCTCAAAGCGCCTACCGCCCGCCGAAGATCTCGTGAAACATCTTGGCGTAGCGCTCGAAATTATCCAGGACTTCGGCCGGCGCGAAAGCGGGCTGGATGTTTTCACTCAGGCGCGCTAGTCCCGGCGGCGTATCGATGCGATCGGGAATGCGATTCATGCCGCGGATAACCTCTTGACCGCGTTTGGAAAGCACGAAGTCGATGAACAAGCGGGCCGCGTTTGGATGCGGCGCCTTGACGGCGATGCCCGTGGGGTGAATGTTGGCGAATACCGGATTCAAATACACCCAATCAACCGGCGCGCCAGTGGGCTTTAAAACCTCGAACGTTTGCGAGTAGCCGGTGAGCGCGCCTTTGAACTCCCCGGCAGCGACGAGCTGAGCCAGCAAATTGCGACCGGTGCGCAGCTCCGTCTGCTTGGCCAACTCGCGCATGTACGCCATCCCCTTTTCCTCGCCCATCGCTTTGAGTGTCGTGCCAAACCACTCATAGGGGCGGCTTTCCATGGCGATCTGGCCTTTCCACTCGGGCTTCAATAAATCGTTGAAAGATTTCGGCACGCTCGCCTTTGCCACCGCGCGCGTGCTGTAACCAAACGCGCCATAGTTCGTATAGATCGAGGTCCAGTTCGCCTGCGGATCTTTGTAGCCCTCGCGGAAAAATTTACGCTCCGGCGAATCGTATGGCGCGAACAGTCCGCGCTTTTTTATGTTGTGACCGTAGAAACTCGTCGTCACCATCACGTCGCAGAGATTTTGCCCGGCGCGGTTTTCGCTTAAGAATCGCTCCATCAGGGCCGAGTCATTGCTGCGATAGTACGCGGCATCGATTTTCGGATAAACTTGTTTGAATCCGTCGAGCAAAGTCTTCGAGTCGGCGGCAGTGAAAGTCGCATACATCATCAGCTTGCCTTCGGCCTCCGCCTTCGCTCGCATATCCTGCGCATCGGCTGGAAGCGCACCGATCCCTAACCCAAGGCTCGCTACGAGAAGCAATCCAACCGGGATCCGAAATCTTCCCATCACTCCATTACTCCAACACTCCATCAACCCGGTTCTTACGGCATTTCCGCCAACAACCGCCCATAACCGGTGACCGGCTCGTTCAGATGAAGTATTTTCTTGGTCGCCCATACCTGCGCCGGAATGCTCGAAAGCACCGTGGTCTTCAAATCCTTTTCGAGCATTTCAATGACCGGCAGGTTATGCCAGCCGGCACCGAGCATGTAGATGCCGTCAGCCGGCCCGTGTTCGAGAAATGTTTTCTTGGCGAAATTGTAGATCGCCTCAGGCGCAAGCTTGCCCGCGTCTTTGAACGGCACGTCGATACCTTTCATCGCTTTCACATCGAAACCGTCGTCCTGAAGAAACTTTGCGAAGCGCTGATTCATATCGTCTTGAAAGTAAGTGATGCCAACCAGCTTTTGCATACCCAAAGCGCGAAACGCATCGACCTGAGCGATGGTCGCCACCGTGACGGGAATTTTGTATTTCTTCGTCAGCGACTCGGCGATCGCCCGGTCCGCGCCATGGCCGCGCACCATCGTCGGCGGCGCGCCCATGATCATCACAACATCGGCGCCTAACTCGGCCAATCGAGCAACTTTCTTTTCCGCGACCGTCAATGCCTCTTGAAGCTCCTGCTCGTTGCCCGCCCGAATACCGGCATGAGCGGGAATAAAGCCCACTCCCTCCGGCATGAGCTTGATAAAGCTCTCCATCGATCCCGGCCGATAGGTCGGTTTAACTAAACCAACAATACCTCGCGCGCCGTAGTACATATTCTCTCCGCTCGCTTTCTAATCCGATTAACCGCTCGAATATCCTACTCGTATCGTCTTATCAAGCGGTGAAGCCGGTGACCGTAAATTAGTGATTCAGTGAGTTAACGAATACAGTACTGTTTGAACAGATTGAAGATCCTGAACGTGAGCGGATGGCGTTTGGCTATGCAGCTACGACTATTCGAAAATTGAACGCGATAAAGTCCAGACTCAGGCCGGACCCCAGATCACCAGACCCCAGATCAGCAGATCACGCCCGCTCTGCTTGGACGGCCTGTTGTACCCAACGTGCATCTCATATCGATTCTCATCGCCATTCGTGGTATTCTCATCGAGGGAGAGATCGAAGTGCGTGAGATGTCTATTCTCCTCGATATTCCTCATACCGCTACCGTCAGAACGCTTACGCCATCTCGGATGCACGTGGTTGAGCGCGCGGCGGAGTTTCTCCAATCACAGACCGATATTACCTACCAACTCGCCAAACTTCTCGCTCAGAGATTATACAGCGTCACCACGTATCTCGTTGACTTAAAGAAACAGTTTGAGGATCGCGAAGACCATCTCGGCATGGTCGATGAGGTGCTAGAGACGCTGGTCCACCAACAGGTCGAGGAGTGTTCTCCAGGCTCTGACCGCGACCCCAATACGACTATTTGAACCAGCTTGGCAATTCCGTGAGTTCAGGCACAGGGCGTTTGAGTGGTTTGTCCATGTGAACGACTTCAGCGCCAGCCAGCGAGAACCACAGCGCCATCCGCTCCGTGGTGTCGAAAACGATGTGCGTAGGGTCGGGGCCTATCTGCCGTCCAGGATTGAAGACCCAAGTGGAGCCCAACCGGTCCACCCAAGACCCGCCTTGGCGAAAAGGAGACTGGTGGATGTTGCCGCTGAGGACGATGTCCGGCTGGTATTGTTTGATCCAACGCACCAACTCGCGGCGTCACCGAAATGCTTCTGCCCGCCCCAGCTCGTCGGCGACTCGTCTGGCGGCGCATGATAGACCCAAATCCATTGCTCCTTCGGCTTTTCTGCGTCGCGCGCCAATTGAGCGCCTACGGTCTCTCTCGTCTGCGGACCGTCCCACCAGGGGCAGATGGTAATAAAGACGCCGTCAATGGAAAGACTATCTCCGTCGGTTGGCGCTCCGAATTGACGAACTTTCGTGATCCACTTCGACACCTTCTCACCAGCATCATTAAGCGCATCGAGATCATGATTGCCCGAGCATACGATCAGTTTGGTCCTGGTGTGGAGGCGCTTCAGGTAAGTCAGAATCACCGCAATTTGGGCCCGCGCCTCGACAGCCGATGAGATATCGAGATGGTCGCCCGCGATCACGACGACGTCAAAATCTTTCGAGACGTTCGTTACCCAGTCGTATTGTTTGAGAGCGTAGTGCAGATCCGACACGAGGAGACATTTCATGACCGTCTCCCCGCTGAAATTTTGCTCAGCGTCAAAATGTAACCATTCCTGCGCGATTGTACGGATGCCTCTGTTCGGAGTCAACGCGCTATGCTCGGGCGAGAGCAAATGTTGCTGTCTTTCCGACGTATCGGAAATTTAAACACCCTTTTTGCTGACGGGAGCTATATGTAGTGATTGTGATTCTGCTGAAAAACCCGTCAAATTGATTTGCCATCGCCGCTAGCAACGCTACGGATAGCAAAATAGTTTTGCGGCAGGTAAATTTTCACCCGCAGCGATGCCGTAGCCCGGAAAACGAGCTGCTCCAGCCCT
>DASPXM010000365.1:0-4880 GCA_035637295.1 Verrucomicrobiia bacterium | reverse complement strand
ATGGGCGCCGTGAATCTCCTTCACCTGGCCCAGTTGACGTGCGGCTTCGATAAATTCACGGACGTCGTTGAATGGCATGTGTGTGTCCCGTGAAACTACTTCGTCCAGTCGTTATTGCCACGAAGACGATGAAGAATTCGGCTGGATCACCGCGGAGGCGCTGAGGACACGGAGGGAAGAGTTTGAAATAGAAAATCTCTGTGTACTCTGTGCCTCTGCGGTGAATCCCGCTTTTCATATTTGGTTGCGGCCTTGCCGCGCTGGGTCCTTCGTGGTGAATACTCGGTTTATTCAAAAATGTCCCAAACTCTTGGAATGCTTGTAGATGCCGTCGTGGAAGAGGGCGACGTACTCGGCGTTGGTCAGACAACAATATTCCGGGCCCCAGCCCGGCCGGTACCAGGTATTACCGTCTTGCAGCAAGCGCTCAAAGATCATTCGCGCGACCTGACCATGAGCCATGAGGCCATCCAAGTGTTCGTGCAGATCGGCTTCTTCGTGCACTTGGAAATAATGCAGATCGGCGTCTTTGATTTTGTACTTATTCAGCAACGCATCACGCCATCGCTTTGCCCAGTGACCGAACATCTCTTCGTTGAGCGAACGCCCCCACCATTCGATCATGCTCCCTTCGTAAACCAAACCGCGAGCGAATTCTGTCAAGCCACGGCATTCGGCGTACACTTCGCAGTTGACCATGTCGTCGACGGACACGCCGAACGCTTCACCTTGGTTGATTAAGACTTGGATGTGACCGGGGATGCTCGGATTCACAAGCTCGTCGCTGATCTTGCCGACGTAAGGGGCGAGCAGGTCGCGATGACGGGCGAAGATTCCCTGGTGGCGCTGATAGATGATCAAATGAAAATTATTGATCTCCACCGGATAACTGTACCACTGGCGCCAGAAAAGCTTGATGGTTTCGAATGGCAGTTTGCCCGCTTCGAGATCGCGCATGAATGCGCCGCCGAATACGCGCTCGTTCCAGCGCGCATACATGCGCCGCTTGATCTCGTCGGTAAAAGCCGCTGCTTCGGCGGACGAAAATTTCTTGCCGATTTCTAAGGGTACAAGCTTATTGCCCATGATCACGACGCCGTGTTACAGCGCGTAGCCGGCCTTGGCCAATCCTTCCTTTAAATCGGTTCGATCCTTGTCGGTAAACGGCGGCGTCTCCCAGCGAGGGAAACGTTCTACCGGTAAACCGCGGAGCCGCAGCAACTCGCAGAACACGCCGCGCCCGTGAGTGCGCAGGAACCGGCCGACCACTTGCATGAGGGCGGCAAGAAGATCATGCTCCTTCTGCGCTGCTTTGAGGTCGCCTGATTTGAGTGCCTCGTACATCTTGACGCAGGTCTCCGGGAACGGAGTTGACGGCGGATGAATAGCGCCGCGCACGCCGACCGAGTATCCACTGTAGAGCGAAAAAATCCCGCCGGGGAAGACACCGACCGATTTGGGTAATTGGAAAACGTAACCCAGTAGCTTGTCGTAGGCGATGAACGACACTTTAATACCCGCTAAAGTGTTCGGCGCGATCGCTTCAATGATTTTATTGGCCTTTGGCGGCGTGATCTCGACGTGAGTGGTTTCAGTATTGTCATAAATAAACAGCGGCACGCCGGGAACGGCTTTCGCTATCGCTTTATAATGGGCATATACTTCCCAGTCGTCGTGCGGGTAGTAATATGGTGGCACGACGCCGACGGCATCGACGCCAAGACTCGCGGCATGCTTGGCCAGCTCAACGGACGACAACGTGTTCGCCGTGCCGATATGCATGACGACGGGAACTCGGCCGCGCACGCGATTGACGATTTGCTCGGCCATTTTTTTGCGTTCGTCGATTTCCATCACCATGCCTTGCCCGTGCGTGCCCAACGGAAAGAAACCGTGCACGCCGGCATCCAGATAAAAATCAATGATCGCGTCCGTCCCGGCATGATCGATCGCCCCGTCCTTCTTGAACGCCACCGGCATGGGCATTAATATTCCTTCAATTTTTCTATCGCTCGGCATAATCGCTCCTTTCGGAATTGGCAATTCAGTCGATTTGCTCGTATCCATAGCGCATCCGAATCTATAATTCCACCCCGTATCGCTCAGCGGAAAAAGATGTTAAGCATGGTGAAAATTACAGGAGGTCACGATGGCGGAAAAAAATCCCGTGGTATTGATGTCGACGAGCATGGGCAATATTCGCATCGAGCTTGACGCTCAAAACGCGCCTATCACGACGAAAAACTTTCTCGACTACGCAAACGGTGGTCACTACGACGGGCTGATCTTTCATCGCGTCATCCCGGGCTTCATGATCCAGGGAGGCGGCATGGACGCGCAGATGAATGAGAAAAAAAACAACGCGCCGATCAAGAATGAGGCCGCTAATGGATTAAAGAACAAGCTCGGCAGCGTAGCCATGGCACGGACCAACGTAGTCGATAGCGCGACCTCGCAATTTTTTATCAATGTCAAGGATAACGACTTTCTCAACCACAAAAGCACGGCGTCGGCCGAATTCGGATACGCGGTTTTTGGTCAAGTGATTGGAGGCATGGATATCGTGCACAACATTGAGAAAGTGAAAACCGGCCGCAAGGGTGGCCATGACGACGTGCCGGTGGACGCAGTGGTGATCAATTCGGTAAAGCTGGAAGCGTGAAGAAGATTGGAGTAATGGAGTACCTGGTTAAGAAGTCCAAACGCCCTTCGGGTCGTACTTCCTGACTGCAGCCAATTCCTTTTCTGTCGGCGGGGTTGTTTCGCACGCATCGAAGGATACCCGGAGTGGCCAGCTAGTTTTCTCCTTTATCTGTTCCACGGTAATCCCGGGATGGTACGAGCTTAAGATCATTTCGCGACTTACTGCCTCAAACGAAAAAATTCCCGCGCTGGTAATCACACGGCTTGGGCCGCCGCCCGGCAGGCCATGCCGCTCGCGCCAGTCGCGGCCGTCGCCGAATCCCGGCGATGTGATGAATTGAACTTTGGAAGTGAAGCGCCGCTTCTCATGATTCATGATGATAATGCAGCGCTTGGCCATCGTGGCTATGTCCGCGGCGCCACCGCTTCCGGGAAGCCGAATCCGTTTGCCGTTTGCTTCCACCCAATGGGTATTCAGATTGCCGAAGCGATCGACCTCGGCGCCGCCGATGAAGCCAAGATCGATCCGACCGGTTTGCAAAAGATACATGACGTCGTTTAAACCGCCGCAATAAAGCGCGCGAGCGACATTGGGCGGATCACTCATAGTGAAAATCGATTCGAGCGCCGGCCAATCACGAATCACGCCATTTTCAAAAATACCGACGGCATTCGGCGCATGAGTTTCTTTGGCAACGGCAAATCCCAGCAACGGCAGCCGCATACCGACAAAGACTTTGTCGCCGTCGCGAATTTCCCGCGCCGCGGCGGCGACCATTAGCTCGCGAAGGGTGTAGTGCATGCGTCTGGCCGTTCAAAGTTCAAGGTTCAACGTCCAATGTCCCCGCTCCCGGCCTAGAACCCGGAACGTTGAACTGGTTTCATGCCTTGTTGAACGCGTCGATTCCCGATTGACCGATCTGCCGATCAACAGCAGACGGCGCGCCGCTGACGCCGATCGCTCCAATGCACTGCCCGTCAACCGCGATCGGAATACCGCCTTCGATGCTGATAAACCAGCCCGGGCCTACAGCCAGTGTTTGCGCCAGCACTTGATGATCGGGAATCTCGCTGCCGTCACGACCCACTTTACCCGTCGCGGCTGTGGTGAGTGCGGCTGAACGAGCTTTGGTTTGCGCGATCAGCGTGTTGTGCGTCCGTCCGTTAGTCATGCGCTTGAACGCCATCAGGTGCCCGCCAGCATCGACGACGCAGATGCTGACGATTTGTTTGAGCTCTTTGGCTTTTTCTATGGCGGCGTTGACGATTATGTCGCAGCCTTCCTGACTGAGTTTAAACGATGGTACGGTTTTCATATTTTCCTCCCTGCTGGGTTTGATTGGCCAATTTCCTGGCTTGTTCGGACGAGATCCTTCACTATGTTTCAGGATGACAGCGGGATACATGTCAAGCTGTGGGAAGCAGCATCTCGAGTTCCTCCGCCACAGAGGCGGTCCTTTTTGTCACTATCTAATAATTAAAGCTCACCGCAGGCGCGAACAGGTTACCGTGCGGTCTTAATCTCTCAACTCGTGCTTTACCTAAAAGTTTCAAGAACTCTCGCTGGTCTTTGACTCCAAACACCCACTTCTTGAGCCACTGCTCGAAGCCGTCACGCGTCCGGGTTGCTTTGTGATATTCGAAGTAAAAATCGTCATCCCGCCGCGCATAGCCTTGCGTCGGTGATGGAAACGAGCCGAAAGGTTCATGCACAACGCTCGACACAACGAAACCGGGAATCACAGTGCGGTTGGGATCACTAAGGATGACTTCGTGATCGACCACTTCCTCGCAAGTGAGGATAACTTTTTTTGCCGCGAGCGCGGCTTCGCGCATGACGCCGACATTGCCCCAGACATGGGCGTTGCCTTGCGCATCGGCGCGTTGAACATGGAGAATGGTCACGTCAGGCTTGATCGCGCGAACTGCGACAAGCTCTTCGTCAGTGAATGGGCAGCGAATGGATTGGAATTGATCGTTCGTGCGAAATTCACTTCCTTGAACTGTTCGCGTCGGTAAGAAGGGGAGCCCCATAGCTGCTGCTTGGAGCCCCTGGCCGATGGTGAAGTTCGAATGCTCCTCGATATCTATCGAGTGCGGTATGCCGGATTCCGCCGCGCGCCGGTAGTTGTGTCCCAGCCCGGCAGCGACGTTGCCGACCCACGACGCGATGACCTTTTTCACGCAGCCCGCGCCAATGAGCTGGTCGAATTGCATGTCGGAGATCGGACAGATCA
>DASPXM010000364.1:0-3739 GCA_035637295.1 Verrucomicrobiia bacterium | reverse complement strand
GCGAGACTCAAAGCCGCCGGCCTCACGCCCAGACGCGAAGACGGACGTGTGTATTTTGCCGATCCGGACGGCATCGAATGTCAGGTCGCGAGTGCGTGATACTCTGAGTGAACCGCAATTGATTTGCCCAACGGGTAACGTGATCGAGACGCCTGCCGCTCAATGAACGTAGGCGCTCGCCGCGGCGAGCATGCATCGTAAGCGGCTTACGATGCGCGCCGATCACTTCATCTTTGTACACTCAAACTTCCGGGAGTTCAGGGTAGGCGAGAAATCTTCGTGGCGTTTCGTGAAGATTTATCCAACATGCTTAGATGACATCTTTGCGCCTTCTACGTTTTGCCGGTCTCATGTTCCTCCTTGGATCAGTTGCATCGGCATCTGCTCAAACGGTGGCAGAGCGTATGAAGAAAGACCCTAACTTTCGGATTTACCCGGCGACTTTCGGTGTCACAGCCACGAGCAACTCGACACCACCAGTGATTCGCGCGCAGCAGGTGGGGACCCCTCGAAACGAACGGACCAAGAGTGGGCACCCGCCGAAGATTGACATCCCGGACGCATGGATTGAAGGAAAGGCAGTAGGGTCAGATCTAAACTCCGAAAGCATTCGCGAGCAGGCTATTTAACATTTCCGACGGGGAAAAACTGATCCGCCTACACGCAAGGGCTACTCCGAAATGGTTCGCGAGCAGGTGGCGCGACAAGGAGAAGAGAGAAGCTTTTCAGAGGCAACTTTAACTCGCCAGACGCCGCGCTTCCCGCTAGACGGGATTAGACTCAAAAATTTATGTCTTTAAGGGCAAAATTATTGGACCAAAGTGGGTTTGGCATCTCGCCGCCTTTTTAGGTAGTCTTCCCTCTAGGGCAAAAATTAGATTGTAAGATGCAATCTAATTCTCGTTAGATGTCATAGAAGAACCCCCGATTTCGAGCAAAAACCAGTGAGCAAAAGCTTTTTCAACATTGCGGCTATCTCGCTCCGTATTGCTCTTGCCTTGGCATTCCTTTCGGCTGTGGCTGATCGTTTCGGGTTGTGGGGCAAACCTGGAAGACCGGGCGTCAGTTGGGGCAACATGACGCAGTTCAATGCTTATGTAGCCAGGCTTAACTGGTTTTTGCCGGCTGCGGTCATTCCGTTGACTAGCTGGGCCGCGACCGCGGCCGAGATCTTGTTAGGTTTGGGTCTGCTGATCGGCTGGCATTTGCGATGGGTCTCTTTGGCCAGTGCACTACTCTTATTATGTTTCGGGCTTACGATGCTTCTGGCGCTAGGTCCCAAAGCACCACTTGATTATTCGGTTTTCACTGCCTCGTGTGCAGCTTTTTTGCTTTTTGCAGTGCAACGAAAGCGCAATGACGCCTAACCAGTCGATGAAGCCAACGGCCCCATTGCGGAATAACTTCAGCATGATTGCCACGACACCCTGCCGTGGCTTATCTCTTTCTCGTTATGCGGCCGAGATTGCCAAAGGTTAGATGAACGCGGTCTACTTCAATACGCGGGGCGGCCCGGAGGCGCTGGTGTACGGGGCGGCGACGATGCCGGGGGCGGGCGAGGGAGAGATCGTGGTGCGCGTCCACGCCGCGGCGGTAACGCCGACCGAACTGCTATGGATGCCGACCTGGACCACGCGCGCGGGCAAGCCGCGACCGTTCCCGATCATTCCTGGGCACGAGTTCTCCGGCGAAGTGCATGCGCTGGGATCGGGCGTGAACGACGTGGCGGTCGGCGACGCCGTCTTCGGCGTGAACGATTGGTTCGGCGACGGAGCGCAGGCGGAGTTCTGTGTCGCCCGCAGCGCGGATGTCGCGCCGAAGCCGACTTCGATCGACCACGTGACGGCGGCGGTCGTCCCGATCTCTGCGCTCACCGCGTGGCAGGGTCTGGTCGAGCGGGCGAAGCTCACCCGGGGCAAGCGGGTGTTGGTACACGGGGCGGCCGGTAACGTCGGGCTCTTCGCGGTTCAGATCGCGCACGGGATCGGCGCGCACGTGATCGGGACCGCGTCGGGGCACAACCTGGAATTCGTGCGCAGCCTCGGTGCCGACGAGGTGATCGATTATCGCGCGCGATCGTTTGAGGACGCGGTCACGGGGGTCGACGTTGTCTTCGACACGGTTGGCGGCGATACCCTCGCCCGGTCATGGGGTGTCCTGCGTCTTGGCGGCACGATGGTGACGACCGCCGCCGACGCGGAGCACACCCGCGAGCAACGGGTCAAAGACGCGTTCTTCATCGTCGAACCGAACCGCGAACAACTGACGCGGATCTCGCGGATGATTGACGCCGGCAAGCTGAAGGTGTTCGTGGGCGCCGCGTTCCCGTTGCAGGAAGCTAGTCAGGCATATGCGCGCAAGCCTGTACGTGGAAAGAACGTCCTAGTCACCGGCCGCTGATGTGAAAGACAACTGCGGGCCGCATAAGCGCGCGATCAAATCATCGAGCCGGCCGGCCTTCACGTCTTCTTCGAATTGTGTGTCCCAAAGACTATCCAGATATTCCCGCAGATCTGCCGCTAACTTCCAAGCTTCCTGTGGCGGCAGTTTGCGGATGGCTTCGCCAATGTCAGTGACGGTGCTCATGTGCAGGAGTCTACATTAAAAACGACCTGATGGAAGTGGTCGCTGAAGAGGTGTCAGTCAATTGCTGCAAGATGTTGCAAATTTTTCTCAAGCGGGTGTGCGCTGCTCGCAGCCTGCGCGAAGCGTGCTTACACTGGAGCGATGCGCACGGCGAAAAAGATTCGCTATCGTCTGGAGTGGCTGGGGCTCAAATTCGCTGCGAAATTCCTTCCGCTTTTGTCGCGCAAAGCTTGTTATCGGCTGGCTCTTTTGCTCGGCTCGCTTGGCGCCATGTTGCGGAGTTTAGAGTGCGGTTGTTTTCAATTGGTCGTCCGGCCAGGCTGATCGTGCGCAAGAGCGCGTTCCAGCACGGGTCGCCAATCTGCCTTATGGTTTACCGGCCGATCGGTTCCTTTCCTCCAGCTTGGAAATCAATTGTCCGGCGGCTGCTGCGCGGTCGCTTTGTGGGAAGCGCTTCAGAAATTCGCGTGCAGTTGCCAGAGCGCGCTGATCATCATGTAAAACTTCGGCATAAAGTCCCGCTTGATTGAACAAGCTGTTCTCGTGCATGGGGTTCTCGGTCTGGGCAATCTGATATTGCTCAAGCGCTTTCTGGGGTTCGTCAATGAACCGAAAGCAATTGCCAAGATCGGTGCGCACATCCGGATTGTCGGCGCCGTCCGCGATGGCCTCCTGGTAATGCTCGATCGCGTGTGCCCAGTTATGCCGGTCGTAGTTCCAGTCCCCGAGTATTTTTGCGGCGTCGGCAGGCGGGAGCTGTGAAACATCGGGCGGCTCCGTTGCCGGCGATGGAAGAAGGCGTTCCACTGGCGGCGTTCCCGGGCGACCGGGCGAGGACGAACGCATGATCAGCCACATACCGCCGGCACCCAGAAGGAATGCAGCTAAAATGAGGAGCGGGACATGCAGCTCCGACAATAACGAAGATGGCTTTGTCGTTTTCGATCCCCGCGTCATGGCCGGGATTGGATTTATATCAGACAAGCACGTTTAGCGAGCAAAGGCGGGAGCCGACCGAGTTTCAATCGAGGAAAGGGATTTCCGAAATAGAAGGCAAAGCTGTGAGGGTAGCAGCGATGGAGTTTTAAAGCAGGAACGCAGGAACATTTTTCCATGACCTTAAGCACCCTGTTTTCGAAAGGACGCCCGATGC
>DASPXM010000363.1:0-4012 GCA_035637295.1 Verrucomicrobiia bacterium | reverse complement strand
CATCTTCGCCAGCACGGTTGGAACCTTCGGTTACCAAGACGGCTACGGACCGGAACCAATCACTGAGAACACCGAGCCACGAGCGCCGAAGAGCCTCTATGGTCTGATGAAGCTCCTCAACAACGCCATGGCCGAGCGCTATGCAAAAACCTTTGGCATTCAGATCGTCAAAGTCCATTCCGCCGCTGTCATCGGCCCTGGCAACACCGCCTTCTCACGGCAGATGATCCAATTCCCGCGATTGGAAAACCTGGATTCGCCAACTGGCCCTCAGCCGGACCACGCAATATCGTCGGTGTCACCGACATCAGCCGCCTCTACAGCAAGATCGCTCTGGCCAGTGAGGTGAAGCACGACACTTACATGGGCACCGGCCCGTCGCCCACCGGCCGTGAGCTTGCTGGCATTGTGCAAAAATATCTGCCCGACGCCCAGATCACCTTCGACGAAAAAGCCCGCATCCCTGCGTGGAACTTCGACAACTCCCGCCCAGTGAAAGAATTCGACTGGAAGATTCAGTCGGTGGAAGCAATGGTGTTAGACGAGATCAATGGAACGAGGCAAGCAGCAGGATTGGCGCGACTCCATACCTAAGCAATGACGAGAACCGTATCTTCCCTTCCCGCTTCGAGAGTTGTCATTTGGCAGCTGTTCCAAACACCTCCACGGAATAAAGTTCAAGCGCACGCGTTTTCGAGCCGGCTTAGACCTTCCTTCCCGTTCGTCCAATGGGTGACCGCGATAGCGATCGGCACTAATCCGTGATAGGGAGTCCGTGGTTTATGGATACGACCATGAATTGGCAAGCACCGGACATGTTCGAGTCGGTCAACCATGGCAACAAGCCGTTTTCCATTCGTGTTCCCTCTCTCGTCGTCACCCGAGGCAAGAATGACCGGCTCAATTTTTTGACCGCAATGTGGTTTACGCCGACCGGCGCCGAGCCGTCTCGCATGATCGTGGCGATCCAGAAAAGAACTTTGACTTATGATTATCTGCTCGAGCGCGGCGAGTTCGTCATGAGCGCCCCCACCGACAAAATGATGGAAATCGTCGTCTTCGGTGGTTATGTCTCCGGCCACGACGTCGATAAGTGGCAAGCTGCAGGACTCACGGCCGTGCGGCCGTCAAAGATCTCCGTACCGTTGATCGGCGAAGCCATCGGCAACGTCGAGTACAAAGTCGCGCGTCAGATTCCTTTCGACGACGAGATGGATCTTTTCGTCGGTGAGGTTCTAGCCACGCATATCCGCAAGGGCGCCATGGAAGGCGAGCTCTATCGGGCAGATGCGAATCCGCTTCTTTATATGGGAACGAAATACGTTGAGGGAAAACCACGGGGCAAATACTACGCTCATTTGAGCGGTATCGGCCCCGCGAACTACGACTCGCCGTTATTGAAGAAATATCTTTCACAGCCGAAGAAACCGAGCAGGAAGGAGGAATAGCTATGATCGCCAAGACGTTTCTGTGCCGATCAGTATTGGGTATTGCTCTTGCCATCTTGCCGGGCATTTCTCCTTCGGCTTCCGCTTCTCTTCCCAAGTCGACCGAAGAAATGCTCAAGAAATTAAAGCTTGAATCCGCCGATGGAGATTTATCAGTCGCCGCAGGATCGCTTCGTTGCCAACTTCATCGGCCTGACGAATTTTATCGACGGTCGAGTGAAATCGAGCCCATGTGACACAGCATCGATTCGCGAAGTCGAAACCGCTTGTGGAGATCTAAGTTGCGTGTTGGATGAGGGCATGAAACCTGGCGATCCCGTGATCGTCGTCGTCCGACCGGAAGATATCCGCGTTATCAACGACTCCAAACCGCGGCACAACTTGTTCCAAGGTAAGGTGAACGCGGTAATCTTTATGGGGGATTCGTTGGAGTGTCAAGTGCTGGTGGGAAACCAGCGCCTGCGGACGAAACTGCATCCTTCGTCCCCCGTGCAACAAGGTCAGAATATTTCATTGGAATTGCCGGCCGAATGCTGCCGAGCGCTGCGCGGGCCATGAACCATCAAGCAAGTTACGCTCGAAAATCACCTCGGCATGATCGCCTTGCCGGTCTGAACGTTCTGCGGCCGGCGGAACTTGGAATAATTGACTTTACACAGTCGTTTGACTTCGAATTTCACAGTGAAATAGAGTTAAGGTGTGATCTCGACCGGCTTTACGGCACAGGGAATGTCCCGCGATGAATAATCTGATCAAAATCTTTCCGGCATTATTTTTCCTATTCGGTCTTTTACCGAACCCAATTTTCGGCGCCGCGACGAGATCGGCGGAAGAGATTTGGAAGTCCCTGGAAAAGTTGCCGGCGGCGGAACGCGAGAAAAAACTCGTCGAAGGCGCCAAGAGCGAAGGCGAGATGCTTTGGTACACCAATTCTGGCCTGGAAAACGCCACCCGTTATATTCAAGCCTTCAAGAAGAACTATCCCTTTATAAACGCGCAGGTCTGGCGCGCCAAGACAAGGCAAGTAACCCAACGGGTGATTTCCGAGGCCAATGCCGGCCGTAACTTAGTGGACGTGGTGAAGCCGTCAACTGACCTCTTGCCGCCGCTTTTCGAAAAGAATCTCGTCGGTAAGTATGAAACTCCCGTTCGAGCGATTTACCCGGCCCATGCGAAATCTGTTTATTACACAAACATGAACTACGCCTTTCGCGTTTTTGCTTTCAACCCGCGCAAGGTAAACCGCAAAGATGCGCCCAAGAGTTGGGAGGACTTGCTTCAGCCGCGCTGGAAAGGCGAAATTCTTTTCGATGAATCTTCTTTGGAAGAAGTAATGGCCTTGCTCGGCGCGTGGGGCAAAGAAAGGACCGTTGGTTATTTCACCAAGCTCAGCCAGCAGCAACTATTGATCCGTGTCGGCCGTGATACCACGACCCAAATGATGATGGCCGGCGAGGCGCCGCTGGCCGTGACGACCTACGCCTATAATAATGAAAGCCTGCGCGCCCAAAACGCGCCCGTCGATTGGATTGCGGAAGATTTGATCCCCGCTTTGATCTACCCGCTGACGATGGCGCGCAACGCTCCGCATCCGCATGCCGCCGCGTTGTTTTATGATTTCTTGATCTCCGAAGAAGGCCAGCGGCTGATCGCCAAGGAAGGCCGCGTCGTTGCTCACCCGAAAGTCGAGCCCATATATCCGCGCATGAAAGAGTTGCAGAATTTGTTGGGCACGCCGCGCATCCAGCTCAACACCTTGGAGCAAAGCCACAAACTCCTTAAAGAGGGCATTCAAATTCTCGACGAAATCGTTTTGAAGCGAAAATCATCCTAGCGATCGGAGGAAAACAAATGTTCGGCGCCGAAACACTCGACCACGTCGCCTTTCCGGTGCGCGATTTACCGCTCTCGGAGAAATTCTATATCGACACCGTAGGCCTGACGTTTCTCACGCAGCGAAAAAACGCCGACGGCTCGCCGCGGCATACTTACGTAAAAGCCGGAGAGAATATCATCGGGTTGAATCTGCCGGGCATCCAGACCGAGCCGTCGCCTAGCGGCGCGCCGCGTTACGCGGTAGCCGTCGGTTCCGAGACAGCCTTCAATGCGACCGTGGAACGAATCAAGCATTCCGGCGTCGTTTGCGAGGCGGTCCGTGAACACGTAAACACAGCGCCTTTCATCCGCTCCTTCCGCTTTACGGATTTCGATAACAATCATTTTGAAATCTGCATGAACCGCCACTCGCTCGGCGATATTTGCCTAAGTCACGTTGTGTTCGAGACCAAGAACCTGGAGCAAGCAAAGAAATTCTATGCCGAAGGGCTCGGCCTAAAATTGGTCAGTGAACAACAGAACGAGCACTTCTTCGAATTTCCCAATCATCAACTTTTGGCAGTGAAGGAAGTCGACGCGCTTTCCGATCGCACGAAACGGCATGGCCGGGCGGTTCACGTCGCCTTTAACGTGAGCCAGGATGATTACGACCGCATGCTCGAACTTATTCCCGCGCTCGGCGGCGCCAATCAGGGTGATTTTCGCTCCGAGGATGGGCTGCGCGCTCC
>DASPXM010000362.1:0-9825 GCA_035637295.1 Verrucomicrobiia bacterium | reverse complement strand
CGGCCGCCGAAGTATCGGGCCTCGGGGTCACTCACGACCTCACGCGGATCGCCGACCGCCTTCAAATAGCGGGCGACGATTTCGTTGAACGGTGCTCGTTCCGGGCCGGCGATCTCGACGATGCCGCTTCGCGGCGCCGCGAGCGCCACATCGGCGACGATGGCAGCAACGTCGTCCGCAGCGATGGGCTGGAACAGGCCGGGCGAAAGCCTGACCATGCTTCCATCTGTACTTGAAGCGGCGATGCCGCCGAGGAATTCCAGGAACTGGGTCGAGCGGATGATGGTGTAGGGGATGCCGGAGGTCTCGATCAGTTTCTCTTGGGCAACCTTGGCGCGGAAATAGCCATTGTCGGGCGTCCGGTCCGTTCCGACGATGGAGAGCGCGACATGGTGCCGAACGCCGGCTGCGGCCTCCGCCGCGAGAAGGTTGCGGCCGGAGGTCTCGAAGAATTCCAACACCGCCTTGTCTTCCCACGAAGGCGCGTTCGTCAAGTCGACGACAACCTGAGCGCCGGCAAGCGCTTCCGCCAGCCCCTCACCAGTGATGGTGTTGACGCCTGAAGAGGGTGATGCCGCCAGCGCCTCATGACCCGTTTCACGAAGCTTGTTCACGAGTTTCGTCCCAATCAACCCGCTGCCACCTATGACTACGATCTTCATATGCGCTCTCCTTTCTGTAGTCGCCCGCAATTCTGTAGTCGCCCGCAATCGGACGAGTGTTAAGTTCACTTCGGATTCGCAATACGTTTAAGGCGCATCCGTGTGAGAGCGTTGCCAATGTTTATTGAACCATAACAGCTCGTTTCTCCTGTGTGTTTCCAGTGCTCCGTCGACGATAATTCGGAGCAAGCGGGAAAGACGCTCCCCAGTCACTTCACTGGCACGAGCACTGGAGCGCCCTTGTCCTTGACCAAGAACACAAGGAATTTTGCTGGTTGAGTGTTGCTCGCGCTCCGACCAACGATATGAACATCGTTGGGGCCTTCGTAAAAGGTCTCCCCTGGTGTGAGCGTCACTTGTTTTCCGCCTTTCAGCTGCATGACGATGGAGCCCCTCCAGCACGTATACAAATGCGTGTGCATTGTGACGATGTATAGGGTCTGAAGCCCCGGGCGGATACTCTACTGTGATCAGCAGGCCTTCCTTACCAGGGAAGTCCTTCAGATCTTTCGACATGAGCGACGTGACCTTAGCCTGCTGAGCCATCGCCGTGCCGGCAATGAGAGATAGCAGAACCGCCAGTATTATTTTCTTCCTCTGCATAATTAACCTTTCGTTCTTTGCCCGAGGCGCCATGGTGCCGATCGGATCGATGTACTAGCCATGACCGGATAGCTCCGCACCCATATTGACTCCGCTTCATTGAGCGGATTGAAGAGGCACACCTTCAGTTGAATCTTGCTATTGATCTGGAAAATAGGAAGGTCTCTAACCGGGAGGCGATGTGGTAGGGATCATGAGTTGCGCGAGCTCGACGAAATGAAAATTGCTCAGCATTCTGGATAATCGGAACATTCTCCAAGGGCTTCATCGGCGTGCTCCCTCCATGGAACGGCACGTACAGTCGCGATGAGCAGTGATGCAGTTTCTAGCGCCACGCTAACATGGAATTGATATGTGTCAAGTAGCGATGCTGATGGGCGGTGCCTGCGCCAAGGCTTACGGCTGGTCGCCGAAGAAATGTCTAGGAAGATTGAGGGTCACCCATTAGACGGCAGGTCAAGAGGCAACGATAGATCCGCGATCAGGGGGATAATCAGGCATGAGTCTGGACTCTACGGCTTAACAAACGGCTGAGTTTCTTTTCTCTTTGCCGATCCCGTTTCCCTTCATAATCTCGATACAACCGACTAATCATCGATGGATCGCGTCCCAGCCGCTTGCCTATCTCTCCAGTCGTCATTTCGCTCCAGCTTCGCGCGATATATACCAACAACCTTTGGTCACGAATTCATTTTTCTTGCGCGCTGAGCATTTTGTTTGTTCCTCCTCGTTAGCAGCGCTTTTCTCGTTCTCATCTTTTTTGGTTTTCTATTGCTTTTTCAATTCTTTACTTTTTACTTTCTTTTCTCTGCCTCGATTTTCATTTTTACTTTTGCCGTTTACTTTTTACTTTCCTCAACTCCGCCAATACCTTTTCCGCGGTAATTGGCAAATCAAAGATCCGTACGCCCACTGCATCTTCGACGGCGTTCGCGATTGCGGGCGCGGTCGTGAAGCGAAGGGGCAGGGTCAAGCGAAGGGGCAGGGTCAGGTCTTGCAATAACACATTTAGTTCAATGCCGAGCGAACCAGGGTGACGTGGCATCTCTTCAGTGCAAGCCATCGGGGTCAGCGAAGCCATCGGGGTCAGACACAACAATCTTATCAATCCAACCGAATAACGCCGCTGATTGAAACGCCTCGCGCCTGATTGTTGTTACGCCTCGATGTTTTTTTTCATGATCAGCAGATTTCCATCTTCCAGCCTTTGATACTCGATCCCGTCCACCAACTTTCGCATGAGATGGATTCCCAATCCGCCTACCGTCCTTTCATCGAGGGGCGTGGTGACGTCAACGCAAGAGGTCAAGTCTGCTCTTAGCTCTTTGATCGTTACGGCCGGCCCGGATCTCGGATCGCGCGATTGAGTTTGCGGTCGAAGTGGTATTTTGTCGGCTTACTCTTTCGATAAATTTTTTTAGTAGCGAATCTGATTGTCAAAAGATGACAAATGATGCGTTTAAGAAGTTTTGAGGTAATTCGCTTCCGCTTTATTTGGTCAAGCCAAAGGAAAGCAAAAAAAGAATTATTGACACTGGTCACTCGGTGGTTGTAATTTTCGCCGCGTAAAGCAGTCTCTTGCCAGGTCACTCCGCCGCGAATGGTCGGCGCGGCTGGTTTTTACAACAGCAGCGGCAGGACCAATGGCGTCGTTATTGGAGTTTTCGCTGGTCACATCGCGACTGAAGCGTAAACTCGCCAGAGAAACGGCGGTGTCTGATGCTTTTCCAAAGAGTCAAATCGTTCATAAGATCGAAACGCGGCATGCTTCGGCTCGCGCCTTTCGCCTTGATTGTCGGGACCGCAGCGCTTTTTGCTGGTGCGAGTAATTCCGCCCCGCCAATCGTTCCCGACAACACGCCTTTTCCAAATCCGAGCGGCTTTGCCGCCACGGTAAACATCAATGGCGCGATCGACCTATCGAATGAATTTTTTCAAAATCTCGGGACCAACGGCCGGAGCTGTTCCAGCTGCCATAGATTGGAAGAAGGCTGGTCGATCACGCCCGAAGGCGTGCAGGCTCGATTCAACGCCACGCAAGGAACCGATCCCATCTTCCGTCTAAACGACGGATCAAATTCTCCTGACGCCGACGTTGCTACGGTGGACGCTCGTCGCACGGCCTACAGCATGCTCCTGACGAAAGGGCTGATCCGGGTGGGCATCGGTATCCCCGATAACGCGGAGTTCGAGCTGATCGGAGTCGATGATCCCTATAATTTTGCCAGCGCCGGTGAGCTTTCCCTTTTTCGACGGCCGCTGCCGTCTACCAATCTGAAGTTCTTGAGCACGGTCATGTGGGATGGGCGCGAAACGTTCGCCGAGAAGACGATACACTTCGATCTGAGTCATCAAGCCAATGGCGCAACCCAGGGGCATGCGCAGGCTCCAAATCCGCTGACGGATGCTCAACAAGAAAGAGTTGTAAATTTCGAGACAGGCCTTTTCACGGCTCAGCTGTATGATCATCAGGCGAAATCATTGATCGGCGGCGGGGCTAACGGCGGACCGAAGATTTTATCGGGACAGGATTTTTACCTTGGCATCAATGATCTTTTCGGGGATCCCAGGACACATGAGCCTTTTGATCCGATCGTTTTTAACATTTTCGACGGCTGGAAGGGGCTGCGTGGCGACGGTATTAACGATGCACGGGCTGCTGTGGCGCGAGGCCAAGAATTGTTCAATTCCAAGTTCTTTGGAATCAGCGGCGTCTCCGGTATCAATGACGAGCCCTCGTTCGGCAGCCCATTAGTTGTCAATGGAACTTGCACAACCTGTCACGACACTCCCAATTCAGGCAACCATTCAGTCGCTGCCCCACTCGACATCGGGATCGCCGACGCTCGGCGTCGGACCGCCGATATGCCGCTGTATACGTTACGGAACAAAGCTAACGGAGCCACGGTCCAAACAACCGATCCAGGACGCGCGTTAATTACCGGGAAATGGAAGGACATCGGAAGGTTTAAAGGGCCGATCTTGCGGGGACTGGCGGCGCGAGCGCCTTATTTTCACAACGGCTCGGCGAAAGATTTACAGGCGGTCGTCGAGTTCTATGAGTCTCGCTTCGGCATCACTTTCACTCGGCAAGAAAAGGATGATCTCATAGCGTTCCTGCGCACGCTATAGCATCCTTTAGAGCACGTAGAGCACGGGTCAGGTCTTGCAATCACACATTTCCCTCTTCGCTTCTCCCGACGCCGGCTCACCGTCGTATAGTGCATTTCCAGATGCGCCGCGATCTCGTGGAGCCGATAGCCTCTAAACCTTCGCTGCCAGATTCAAATTGAATGGCGTCGCCTTGGCTTTTCTGAACTCCCTGAATACGGCCTTGGTGAACACATTGGCCAGGCACGCTTCGCGGGCCTCAGCGCCGAGGGCGGCGGCGCCATCCTTCGACAACGAATGCGCGCAGCAAAGAGTTGTCGACACCGACTAGTAAAGACGGCCACCGTTTTATTCGCGAAGCGTGTTTGAGCAGGGCTATCTCGCTTGCCAGGTGGCCCAATTTCTTGCTTGCCATCCGTCAAACGTCAGCCCGGGCATTTCAATAAAGTTAGTAGACTTAGGCAAGTCTGACACTGTGACCTGCTCTGCAATAAAGTTAGTAGACTTAGGCAAGTCTGACACTGTGACCTGCTCTGACACTGTGACCTGCTCTGTGACCTGCTGTGACACTGTGACCTGCTGCTGTGACCTGCTGTGTGACACTGTGACCTGCTGTGACTGTATGACTTTCCCTGTGACTTCCGTGTGTTCCGGGCTCCCGGCCGTTGACTACATCACCTTTGGTGGCCTTGCGGCCACTATGAGTCAAAGTCCAGTCCGCTGAACTTCCCGTCCGCGTATTCGCACGACCAGTAGACGTCTACGTCCGGCCCATCGAAGTCAACCAGGACACTTTTCCGCGATCGCAGCTTGATCGAAGAGAGGCGTAGTGCGCTGATGTCGGCACCCAATTCCGGAGCCTCCGATGCCCAGTCCTTCGCGGTCTGCGCGAGATAGTCGTTCAACCGGCGCTCGAAGTTATCGAAATCCGCCACCAGCTCGCGAGCGCGGGCGACGAGTGCCGCATTGGGCTCTTCCATTCCGTCGATGAGGATCTCCACCGTCCGGTCCCGCACCCTGAAGTCGGCCTCCCAGGCCTCCGCCTTGACGTTGCGGATCAGCGTGCCGAGCTGTGGATCCCGCCGCACGTGACCGCGCGCTCTGCTCATGATCAGGTGAGCGCGGGGGGATACTTTCGTCCAGATGACCGAGATCACGAACGCACTCATGACACCGATAAACATAAGGCCGACGCCGATGACGAGCCACCTCAGGATCCAGTATGAAATGCGCGTGACGGCGTAAATCAGGAGCAGCCCAATGGCCGCGCCGATGAGCGCGTCGCGGACTGTGGGTTGAACCTTGTCGTGATCGTCCGTCGGAGGCGGGTTCGAAGCCAAGCGGCTTGAATCGTCGGCGGACATGAATGACTCACAGGTCAGGCGGTCACGCTTCGATGGCAAGTATCCTACTCGAAGATTTTTCTCGGCGAAAGTGACTATCTGGCTTTCATCGAGGCGTATTGTATTTTTCAATTCTTTACTTTTTACTTTCTTTTCTCTGCCTCGATTTTCATTTTTACTTTTGCCGTTTTACTTTTTACTTTCCTCAACTCCGCCAATACCTTTTCCGCGGTAATTGGCAAATCAAAGATCCGCACGCCCACTGCATCTTCGACGGCGTTCGCGATTGCGGGCGCGGTCGGGGTGGCAGCTATTTCTCCTATTCCCTTGGCTCCGAAAGGACCAGGCCCGTTTCTCTCCTCGATCAAGTGTGTCGTAAGCGGGGGCATATCCGCGAGAGAGGGAATCTTGTATTGGTCGAAATTCACGCACTCGAGACGCCCGTTGTCCAACCGCATGTCCTCCATCAATCCCATTCCGAACCCATGCGATAGCCCGCCTTCAATTTGACCCGTAAGCCCCACAGGATTAATCGCATAGCCGACATCGTGCACCGCCACAATTCGATTGACCCGAACCTGTCCCGTCTCAGGGTCCACCGTTACTTCGGCAGCGTGGCAGGCATATCCGGAGGCTTCGCCGTGGCCGGCTCGGTTGTCCGCTTGTTCTCGAATGACTCCGCCCTCCTGCTGCGCCAACGCCTTAACCATGCGGGCGAACGGGATCGACTGTGATTTTTGCGGGCAGGTAAATTGAGCATTTCGAAGCTCGACGGTCCCATCCGGCCAATCCTCCAGCCGGGCAGCCAGAGCGCATAGGCGCGACCGTAACGCCTGCGCCGCCTTGAATGCGGCCCCGCCGGTCGCGTTCGTGACATGACTGCCGCCACTGCCACCGTCATACGGTCCTGTGTCCGTGCTTCCCTGCACAACCAGTACATCGGCCGGAGGAATCGTCAGCACGTCCGCCACAATACGTTGCAAGATCGTATGCGAACCCACGCCGACTTCCGGAACTCCGGTTCGCACAACTACTTCTGCCTTTTCCGTTATCTCGACGATCACCGTTGCCGGCCCGCTCCCGGTGTGACGCTCGGTTAAGGCGAGCCCGCGTCCCGCGTTTTCTTTTTTGTGTTTCGACCATCCGATAGCCGCGGCGGCCCGCTCAATCACTTCCATCGCAGCCACCTGTCGATAAACACCGCCCAGAGGCCCTTCATCTCCGTCGCGCAGTACATTGCGCCGCCGAAACTCGATCGGATCCATGCCCAGCCGGCGCGCAATAAAGTCCGTATGACACTCCACAGCAAAAGTTGTCTGCGGCTGTCCGGGCCCGCGCATATGGCCGCATGGAACCTGATTCGTGTAAACACAGGTGCTAATAATCCGTGTATTGGGAATGCGGTAACATCCGGCCGCGCGTGGCGTGGCCCCCAAAGTCATTCTGGGTCGCAAGCCGGCGTAGGCGCCGTTATTGAAGGTCAGTTGGACTTCACGCGCCAACAGCGTGCCGTTCTCATCCACGCCGCTCTTCATACGAATCGTCGCGCCATGGCGGTGAACCCCGGCAATAAAATCCTCGGTTTGGCTCATCGCCATCTGGACGGGTCGGCCTGTCTCTCGCGCCAGATAATAGGCGAGCAACTCGTCCATGATGTAGCCTTTGCCGCCGAAATCGCCGCCGATCCGCACTGGAAGGACGACGATTTGTTCCGGTTCCAAGCCCGTTTCCTCGGCGAGCCATTCTTGCATGTCGAACGGCTCTTTGACGGAAGACCATACCCGCAAGCGACCCGATTTCTCAATCGCTACCGTACAGACATGCGGCTCGATGAAGCCGTGGTTCTGCATCGGCACAAAAAAGGTATTCTCAAACACTTGCGCCGCGCTCGCGAAACCTTTCTCAATATCGCCCCTTTCAAGGACAACCTGCGAGCTGGCATTAGGATGGGGCGGGTTCAACTGAAACTGCTGGCGTTGCGATTCGCGCCATTCGGCTTTGATCCAGTCAGGGGGTTTTGGATAGGAATGAAAGTCCGGGTGCAGCACCGGTGCGTTAGGCTTCAGCGCGTCGTCCGGATCTCGAACTACTGCCAACTCATCATAGTCAATTTTGATCGCGTTTGCCGCTTCCTCCGCAAGCTCGCGGGTATCTGCTGCCACAGCCGCGATTTTTTCCCCCACGAATCGCACACGATCGCGCGCCAACAGCGGCATATCCTTCAACCGCTTGCCCAACAAGAGCGGCGGGAGCTCGGCGGCGGTGATGACGGCGCGCACACCAGGGATTTTCTTGGCTCCGGAAGTATCGATCGACTTGATCAAAGCATGAGGAAGTAAACTGCGGCATGCCGTCCCAAATAGAAGGCCGTCCAAGCGCACATCCGCGGCGTACAGAGCCGTTCCGGAAACTTTCTCCTGGCCGTCGACTCGCGGCGTGCTTCTTGTTTTTCCGTTGCGCTGCATGAAATTCCCCGCTTTTAACCTTGTTCGAAAACCAAAACTCTAGACGCCGCAGTTACTGTTTTTTCTCCTCTTTCGGAAAACCATACGCTTGGACGACTTTTGCCTGATAGTCTCCTAATTGCGAGAAATGGTCCCACTGCACTATCGAGGTTCGCTTGCCTCGAACCAGTTTTTCCTGGGCGGAGCCCGGGATAAATGCCGACGCCCCATAGGGGTGAAGATCATCCACTATCTTTTGTCCCTTCGGGCTGGCTTGAAACTCAATCCAGAGCAAAGCTGTGTAGGGCCGCTCTGACGAAGCCAAAACTGCAAGCGCTTCCGTCAGCCGGACCGGTACAGGCTCGAGAACTTTCAAATCCAGCGTGCCGGTGACGTCTTTCTTAATGGCTCTCATCACCGTATTGAAATTCGGCCCCAAGAACAGCGAATACTCTCCGGCCGCCATTGCCGTCAGCGTCCGCGTAGCTCCGCGAATCCAAACCGGTTCCTGCGCGGCTATCTTGCGGGCAAAGTCGAGCGTCTTTTCGAGGCCCCATGCCGGTACCAGCGAGGCGATTTCCGTGGGCCGGATATCCGCGGTAAATTTCCGCCCCTTAAACTCGGGCTTCAGGAAATCTTCCCACGCGTTAGGTAGCTTGTCGGCAGCCAGTAATTTTTTATTGTACGCAATCACCTGCATGCCGCTGTTCACGGCGGCAATGTTGCGATTGACGGGGTCGATGATTTCGGCAGGTATGCGCAGCACTCCATGTCGCGCCATGCCACGGATGTCGAACTTTTTGAGATACGGCTGGTAATCCTTGTACACCTCGTCCGAGAGATGGCCGGCGTCCCACTCTTGCGCCCGCCCCGCTTTCACCTGCAAGAAGAAACGCTGCGTGGCGTCGGTTCCCGTAAGCTCTTCAATGTGGGGGTCGACGAACGGATATTCGGCCTTGAAGGCGGCAGCCACAGCGTTGAAGGTCGACGGATCTTGGGAAATGTGACCGCGTATTCTGCCGCGCTCTCTCTTCGCTTTAGCAACAATCTCATCGTGACTTAGCTCAAAGATGTAGCCTTTGGACTCCGCTTCAGCTTTGGCCGTTTTCAGATCCGCTGCCGAAGCGGCATGGCCAATGCGAAGGCTGGCATGAACCAAAATCAGCAAACCCACGAGTGTTAAAAAGTAGAGCTTCATCGAAGGCTCCTATTCAAACCCGAGTTCCCTCTCCCCTTGGGAGAAGGTTGAAGGGGTAAAGGGTTGAAAGGTTGCAGGGAGAATGGCGCTTTTGAAACCCTTCATCTTTTTCAACTCTTGAACTTTTAAACCCTTCAACCGTTCAACCATCGAAGGGAGGGAGTCATGATGATCACCAACGGGTGAAGATTCCCTTCGCATATCTGTACCGCACTTTAACGTTCGACTTCCATGCGGCTACCAATCAAAAATCAGCGCCGTTTATCCTCTTTGGGAAAACCGAAAGCCGCGATGATTTTTTCCACGAAAACCAGAGGGTCAACGGACCGAAGGCTTTGGTTACATCAAAGGCGACCCGATCTTTCATGATGTGGTAACAGGCTCGGCACAACTTGTGTGCCACCGCCTTGATCGCCACCACGGCTTTCGTCTTGGCTTTCTTTCTCTGGTAGAAACTCTTGATC
>DASPXM010000361.1:0-26145 GCA_035637295.1 Verrucomicrobiia bacterium | reverse complement strand
ATGGTCAGCGGCGAGATCTTGATGCAAGATCGCAAGCTGTTACGACGCGACGAAAAGCAAATCCTCGCTGATGCGCGCCAGGCGAACCGAGATCTCATGAAGCGAGTCACCAAGCTCTCGTTTTAAGTTCGGATGATCTTTCTCATCCTTGCGATTCTTGGCTCCGGCGTTATTCCTCTCGTCTTTCGCGCCTTCGATAATTGGCGTGTCAATGTGTTCTGGGCGATTCCGGTGAATTACGTAACTTGTGTTCTCGTCGGCAATCTCTTGACCGGGAAATCACTCAGTCCCGCGGATCTCGCTTCGCAATCCTGGATTTTCTTCGCTGCCTTACAGGGAATCATTCTTGCCGTGAACTTCTACTTGCTCGCCCATACGGCTCAACGGGTGGGCGTCGCAATTGCCTCGCTCGCAAGCCGGTTGTCTGTAGCGATTCCATCGATTCTCGCATTCGTGCTCTACGGTGATTCCTTGACGGTCGTAAAAATCGCCGGGCTACTTGCCGCACTGCTCGCGTTGTATCTCTGCACGGCGCCGGATCAGCACATGGGGACGCCCAATCCCCGTTTGTTTCACTTCTTGCCTATCACGCTGTTCGTGACCTTTGGCTGTTATTTCACCATCTTAAAATACCTTCAGACCTACTATCTTACAGAGTCATCGTACCATTCCTATGTCATGTCAGGGTTTGTTTTTGCCTTTCTGTCGAGCATTGTCATCGGTGTGGCTAAAGGAGTTTTCACATCCGCCGATTTTCGCCTTCGCCACGCTGTGGCGGGAATATTTCTCGGCGTGATCAATTATGTCGCCATCTATGCGTTATTGAAGGTCCTCGCTTTGGAAGGTTGGGAAAGCTCTCAACTCTTTCCGATCTACAGTGTCGGCGTGGTCGCCGTGAGCGCGATGCTGGCGCTGTTATTATTCCGTGAACGCTTGTCGAAGCGAAAGACGCTCGGACTGGCAGTTGGCGTGATTGCCGTGGCGCTGCTGAATCAATAGCAGTTACTTTAAAGTCGCACTGACCTTCCGGACAATGCTGAAGTCGAACACTTGGTCGGGAAGGACCGGCTGCGCGGGTTTGACTCGCATCGAAGCATCCGCGATCATTTGCCGCTGAACTTCTTCGCTCACCGTGCCATTTTCCAGAAGCGCAGGAGCTGCAATGTCATATACGCGCGCGGCAATCTTTTCCGGCTCTTTGCCGATGTCCAACCAGGGTCCCTTGATAAATTCGATACCGTATTTCCTGTCCGATTTGATCAGTCGGATCGCTCGCATCATCGCTCGAACCACCTTGGTTACTAGCTCCGGCTGCTCGGAGAGCATGGTTTTGGTTGTGGCAAGCCCTCCCTGTACGGCTCGATAAACGTCGCCCGCGTCGACTAGCTTGCGAAAGCCCTCATCTTGAGCCGTGAAGGTCAACGGCATCTGGAGCGGAGCGGCGTCTATGACTTTGGCTTTTAAGGACAAATAGGTGACGTGACTTGGACCCGTCGCAAGAATCGCTACTTCTTCGGGGCGAACGCCGTTCACTTCAAGAATCCGCCTCGCGAGTATTTCCGCCAAAGAACCGACGCCGCCGGTGCCGATTTTCTTTCCGCGCAACTGTTGAACGCTCGTAATGTTGGGCTGGACGATAAGATCGAATGACGGCCGGTCGGTTACGGCCAGAATCACTTTGATGTCGGCGCCCCTAACAGCGGAACTCACGGCCGATCCGGTTGCGGAAGCGAATTGCGTGCTGTTCCCCAACGTCGCCTGAATTGTCTGGATCGCCTGCATCACGATCAGCTCTACATCCAAGCCTTCCTCCCGGAAAAACCCGCGTTCTTTAGCCACAAAAAAAGGCATGGAAGTCGTGCTCCTGGCCGCTAAGCCCATGCGTACGAGAGTCCTCTTTTGCGGGCCTTCAGCAGAAAAAGTGTTTGGAGCCGGGGAACCGAACAGAACAATAGACACAAGTAATGGAAGCGAAATTCGCGCTATCATACTCTGGTCTCTCTCACAATTACGCCGAGGCTGAAATCGGATTATGCGTAATTCGTCGGTGCGCTACGACACGGCTTATTGATCGCTCACGTCTATGAAGTTTCCATCCGGATCCGCCAGCTGGTGCCGGCCGTAACGACAAGCCGAGAGCAATCGCAGTACGACATCGTGTTCTGAAGCCAGATTGGGAGCTTTCGGAGTCATCCACTCAGGGTCCACAGTGGTCAAAACATCAAAATCTTTTCTAAACGTCTCTAGGTTTTCCACCTTGAAACCGACATGGTCGAGTCCCGGGCCTCTGTGTTCTGCACCCTGATAGTCCTCGATTTTCCACGGCGTCAGAACCAATGTGACTTTGCCGTCGGTGAGGTAAAAATTCGGATCCTCCAACGCTTTTTCCTCTTCTTTGAATTCGAATACGTCCACGTAAAAGCGCGCTAAAGCCGCTGGATTGATGGCGCGTATGGTCAGGTGCTTAATATAACGATCTTGCTCCCGATCGGACTCGGCCCATACGCCCCTAACGTTAGCCAAACCGGGCTGGCTCAAGTCGAAAAGGTGCCCCTCGGGATCGTGTGAGCTGAAGGATACAAAGGGTCGGTTGGATGGTCTCTTCACGAATCCGACGGCAGGATATTTTTCCTTATAGCGGCTGAAAACGCGATCCATGTCATCCACTTCGATGCCAAAGTGATCTATGCCTGCCGGATATCCCGGTCGCCTGCGCAGGAATGCCACACCAACGTTACCGTCGCCGGCAATTACCGTTGCATCGTAGGGTTTGGCAACGCGTTTGGTCGATAAAAGCGGATTGCCGAAACGCTTGGCGAACTCTTCCTCCGATGCTGGGGAGGTATCTGCCCTTGCCCGAGTTAGCCCGAACAAGCACTCATAAAATCGGCAGAGCCGGGGCGCGTTATGGCTCATGAAGGCCACATGTTTGATCTTTGCTATCATTTGAAAAGCTCCTTTCGACCCAATTTTTCAATCCGCTGCAGGTTTTGATTCCCCGTAGTTCGCTGTGTAAAGAGCTACCCCCAGACCTCTGAGAGTCCGTCATTCCCGCATGCTTTAAGCGGGAATCCATGCGGGTTCGCGCCTTTGGGATAAATTCTCATCGCTGCGTTCTGATACCCGTCAGCTTGCTGCGGGGTAGTTCATTGTGCTCAAAAATTCCGCTGGCACTACAAAAACAAAATTACGTTGCCGACAAGTTGTCTATCTCTGCGTATATTCTTTTTGCAGCCGGTTAAAGAAGCCTTCTCTTTCCAGTTCATCTATCAGGCTTTCATCAATAAGCCGGCTCAAATTGACCTCTTCTTTAGGGCGCCCCATCTGTTGCAGAACAATGTCAAGAACACCCTTAAATCCTTTACGGCCGACCCGGGGCGGTAGGGAAAAAACGTTGTGGTACAAATCATAGGTCTCCTCCGCTACTTTTCGATCCACTTGTAGGTGCCTGGTAATGACGGGTAAAATTTTTTCGCGCTGGGTGCTGACCTGGTAAATCGACTCGCTGAGCGCCTGTAGGAATCTCTTGATCACGTTCCGTTCCTTCTCAAGAAACGAACGACGCACAACTATCAGTCGGTCGGGGAACTCCGGTACGATCTCAGCCAGGTCACCTAGGATAGTCATTCCCTTCTGGGCCGCTATGAGGGCATGGTCATACGAAATGACAGTGGCATCCAAGCCTCGCGCATCCATAGCCGTTAATCGCGCAGCGCTGCCGCCGGCGGGAATGATATTTACATTTTCACGTGGAATGCCCCATTCTCTAAGCGCGAGAAGAACGCCAAATTCGTTTGATCCGCCGAAATTGGCGATGCCGACCTTTTTCCCTCGAAGATCCCCGGGCTTAGTGATTGTCTTTTGAGCCACGAACTTCAGCAAGTTTTTGTTTAGAAACCCGCCGACGATGACAACGTCTCCCCCGGCAAGAGCTGTTCGTATGGGAACCATCGCCGCCATGTTTGCGGAATGAGTGCTGCCGCCAAGTAGCGCTTGCATTCCGCGGGCTCCACCCAGAATCAGAACACCTTCTACATCCAATTGATACTTGCGAAACGTTCCTAGATCTCTACCGGCCCACAGGGGAATCTGTGGACCCCCGACGCCCGCGCTACTATGAATGTGACGTTGTTGAGCAGAAAGACTAAATACCGGGATCAGAAAAAACAATAGGAAAAGAGATATTGTGGGTAGGGGTCGCATCTAAGCGTTTTGGTGTCTCTCTATCCCGCAGGTGATTGTCAGTGGTTTCACCGTTCGAGAATCAATTTCAGCTTCCGCCGGCGCGTTATGAAAATCAAACGCAGACTTCTATGACAAAAGCCTCGCTCGCGCCGAAACAACTTCGAGTGGAATTTGCCGATGAGTCCGTTACTCCGCGGTTTGTTCAGGTGGTGACTTCAACACATGCTCGACCAACCGCTGCAATTCTTCGTAGGGCTGCGCACCGACCATCAGATATTTCCCGGCGAGAAACGTCGGCACAGCGTTGACACCGAAAGCGGCGCAGCGCCGCCAGTCGTCGTCCACGGCGTCTTTGAATTTGCGGCTTAAGAGGACATCCGTGGCTTCGTCCGACGGCAATCCATTGTCTTCGGCGATTTTGGCCAGGACTTCAGCCTTGCCGATGTTCTTGACGTCGACGAAGTAAGCGCGGAAGAGCGCGTTGGCAATTTCCTCCGCCTTGCCCTTGGTCTCCGCCCACTTTGCTAATTCCTGAGCCAGGCGGCTGTTGTAAGACATGTTGCGCTCGGTGTTGAAGGGTAAACCCTCGCGATCCATGTTTACTTTCATGCGCTGATTGCGCGCGGTAATTTCCGGCCCGCGCAGACTGCCTTCTTCGGGTGTCTCAGGGTGGAGCGGAAAATGTGTAAACTTGATCTCTAAACCGTAATGCTCTTTGAGTTTCTCGACACGCCCGGTGACGAGGTAGCACCAGGGTCAGACGAAATCGGAAAAGACTTCAAGAACCAGTGGCTCCGGCATTGTGGCCTCCTTGGTTTGTCGTTCCGACCGTTCCAATCATTCCAAACGATCAAACGGCCGGAGCGCAATAGATATTACTACTCTATGTTCGTCCGCTGCCGGAAGTCAAAAGGTTTTGAGGCCTTAAACGGCTGAATTTTCTCGTCAAAAGCATCCTGACATTTCTCGGCAATCGTTTGACTACGAAATCGTCGATTGTTACGATCGTTGCAAAGTGAACGTTATGGAAGCAGATTGCGAATTCACCAATGATGCGGTCCGCGGCGAGGCGACTGAAAGCGAGCTGACCGGAAATAACCTGGAGGATTCATGCTGAAGATCGATGTTTTTCCCCATATCTTGCCTAAACCCTATTTCGACAAGATGTTGTCGATGAGCGACCACAGCGCCTATATGCAAAAGCGCGTGCGCGATATCCCGGTCATGTATGACTTGGACACTCGTTTTCGCATTATGGAGTCGTATCACGACTATGCTCAGGTGCTCACGCTAAATTTGCCGCCGATAGAAATCGTTGCGGGCCCAAAGGAGAGCCCGGATCTGGCCAAGCTGGCCAATGACAGCATGGCGGAACTGGTCGTGAAGTATCCCAAACATTTTCCTGCGTTCGTTGCTTCGCTTCCGTTGAACAATGCCGATGCAACGCTGCGGGAAGCCGAGCGCGTGGTGAAAGAGCTAGGCGCGCGCGGCGTTCAGATCGGTTCCAACGTCAATGGGCGACCCTTAGATGAGCCGGAGTTTCGGCCGCTGTTTTCGCTTATGACCAAACTGGGTTACGCCATTTGGCTCCATCCGACGAGATCGCCTGATTTCGCGGATTACAAGAACGAAAACCGGTCAAAGTATGATCTGTGGTGGGCGTTTGGGTGGCCCTATGAGACCAGTGTAGCGATGGGCAGGCTCGCGCTGTCGGGTGTCTTTGATGAGAACCCTGACTTGAAGATCATCACGCACCATATGGGAGCGATGATTCCGTATTTCGAGGGACGTATAGGCGGAGGCTTGGATCAGCTCGGCAGACGCTCGGATGATGAACATGACGTGGGCACACTCGCCCGTCTGAAGAAACGGCCGTTTGACTATTTTCGAATGTTTTACGCTGACACGGCCCTGTTCGGAGCCTTGCCCGCGACCGAATGCGGCCTCGCATTCTTCGGCTCGGATCATGTGCTGTTTGGCACCGACATGCCCTTCGACCCAGAAAAAGGCACCGGCTTTATCCGCGAAACGATCCGCGTCATCGACAACATCACGGCATCGATCGAAGATAAGAAGAAAATCTACGAAGAGAACGCGCGAAAAATCCTGCGGCTCGATTGAAATGGCAATGCCGTTTTGGCTAGGATACGGACCATCCATTTAACTTTGGGCCGACCATGCGAAAGATCGATCAAGCCACGCTAGTTTCGTCTTCGAGCATCGGTGCTCATGCCAAGATCTCAGCTCGATCGGGAGACGTGAGGTCACTGCATCCAAAGCACGATGGGTCTCGAAGGGACGGTCAGCTTCGACGTGATGACAGATTGGGTCCCGACACGAGTAAGTGGGAGATAAAAGACTTTCTCACGTTTCGGATAAATCTGCTCTATCGGCTACTCGATCGGCAGCTCAAGAAAATGCTCGCGGAGCACCACGATTTATCCATCGCCGAGTGGCGGGTTCTCGGTCAACTGGCGACAAACTCGCCAACGACGGTCCGCGACATTGCGGCAAAGACCTATATGGCGAAATCCCAGATTAGCCGCGCGGCGGCCTCCCTGGTGCGCAATGACTACGCAGTCCGGAGTAAAGACGCTGCCGACGAACGGAGCGCGGTTTTCGCGATCACCAAAGAAGGTCAAAAAAAGTACGAAACCGTTATGCGGATGAACCGCGAACGCCAACGACGCCTGATCGCACAACTCGATCCGCATGAACGGCGTGTCATGTTTGATGCGGTCGGGCGGCTGATCGACTATGTGCGGGGAAGCATTTAACCGGCTGAGCATGTGATGAAAGCGCACGGCAGTAGCACGAATCGATTGAGGATGAAGGATAGAGGATAGACGACGGCGATCTTCGATCTTCCATTCTCGATCCTCGAATCATGCATTTCCAAGGCATAGCGAATGCCCTTTGCAAGAATTAACCACAGCGTTCATCACTACGTCTTGACTGGAGCGAAGGACAAGCCCGCGCTGTTGTTCGCCAATTCTCTCGGCAGCGATCTGCATATCTGGGACGAGGTCGCCGACCTCTTGGGCGGGCATTTTAGAATAGTTTGTTACGACAAGCGGGGGCATGGCTTGAGCGAAGCACTGGCGCCGCCGTATACCATCAATGATCTGTCCGAGGATGTCCTCGGGCTGCTCGATGCTGTTAAGATTGAGCAAGCGGTGATTTGCGGCATCTCGGTCGGCGGATTGATCGCGCAGGCTTTAGCCTTGAGTCACCCCGAGCGAGTGCGCGGCTTGGTTTTGTCTGACACCGGAGCGCGGATCGGCTCCGTCGAGTCCTGGGAGCAGCGCATCGCGACCGTCCGAGCGGGTGGTCTTGGATCGCTGGAAGCTCCGACCATGGAGCGGTGGTTTTCGCGGCAGTTTCGCGAACGCCACGACGCGGCGATTTGTGGTTATTCGACGATGCTACTGAAAACCGCGCCGGATGGATACATCGGCACTTGCTGCGCGCTGCGCGATGCGGATTTTCACGCGACGGGTTCGCAAATTAAATCGCCAACGCTCGTGGTCTGTGGCTCTGAGGATATCGCAACACCGCCGGAGCTGGGCCGGGAGCTGGCAAGCTTGATTGCGGGAGCTGAGTTCTCATTGGTCGAAGGCGCCGGCCACTTGCCATGTATCGAAAAGCCTCTACTGATGACTGAACGTATGTTGAAGTTTTTTCGGGAGGTGCAAATTGTCTGACGATCAATTCGATAAGGGTATGACTGTGCGCAAATTGGTCCTGGGTGCTGAATACGTAGCGCGGGCTGAAGCCAACAAGACAGACTTCGACGCCGACTTTCAACGCTACGTGACTGAGAACGCGTGGGGCGCAGTCTGGACGCGCCCAGGGCTGGAAAAAAATATTCGCAGTATGCTCACCATCGCCATGCTGGCCTCCTTGGGCAGACACGAAGAGCTCGGCGCGCATATCCGTGCCACGCGAAATACCGGCGTGACGCGTAATGAAGTGAAAGAAGTACTGCTTCAAGTGGCGGTTTACGCCGGCGCGCCAGCGGCCAATACGGCGTTCGCTGTCGCCAAGCGGGTGTATCAAGAGATGGATGACCAGCGTTGATGTAATGAGGAGCACGGTTATGCAAATTCGTGAATACAAACCACGCGATTGGAAATCCCATCCGCCGTATGTTTTCAAGGCGTATGGATCCTCGGTTAAGCGCGGACCGATCAAAAAACTTGTGCCCATAAAGCAAACGTTGTCGGAGATCACCGGGCCGCTTTTTAGCGACATCAAATTGGAGCCCGGAGAAAACGATCTCACGCGGACCGCCGGTACGAACAAAGAAGCGATGGGCGAGCGGATCATTGTCGTCGGACGCGTGCTGGAGGAAGGGGGGCGGCCAGTGCCAAATACGCTCATCGAGATTTGGCAGGCGAACGCCGCCGGCCGTTATCATCATCCCGTCGACCAGCATAATGCGCCGCTGGATCCGAATTTCGTCGGCGCGGGACGCTGCGTGACCAATCAAAAGGGTGAATATCGTTATCTCACGATCAAGCCCGGCGCCTATCCTTGGCTCAATCATACGAACGCGTGGCGGCCGGCGCATATCCATCTTTCCTTATTCGGTCCTAGTTTTGTGACCCGGTTGGTGACTCAAATGTTTTTTCCTAGCGATCCTTTGATCCCGTTGGATCCAATTGTGAATTCGGTCCCGAGCAAAAGCGGCCGTGAAAGACTGATTTCGTCATACGCACACGATGTGACCGAGCCGGAATTCGCATTAGGCTATCGTTTCGATATTGTCCTGCGTGGACGGCGAGCGACGCCATTCGAGGAAAAGAAGCGATGAAACAGACGCCAGCGCAGACCGTCGGCCCGTTTTACGCCATTGGTCTTACATGTAAGACGATGAACGTGCTTGTGACCGATTCCTCCCAAGGCCAGCGGATCCGCATCGAAGGCCGCGTCTTCGACGGTGACGGAAAACCAATACCGGACGCAATGGTAGAAATCTGGCAGGCAAATGCTTACGGGCGCTACAACCACCCGGATGACAAGCAGGAGAAACCGCTTGATCCGAGCTTCACGGGATGGGGTCGTTCCGGCACGGATGAGAATTGCTTTTACAGTTTTGAAACTATCAAACCCGGACCGGTACCGGGACCCGGCGATTCCGTGCAAGCGCCGCATGTCAACGTGACGGTCTTTGCGCGGGGCATGCTCCTGCATGCATTTACGCGAGTCTATTTTAACGACGAGCCGGCGAACGAACACGATCCAATTCTGAATTCGGTCAAGAACAAAGCCCGGCGTTCGACACTCATCGCCGCACGAGAAGAGCGAAATGGTAAGCCCGTCTATCATTTCGATATCCGGCTGCAGGGTCAAAATGAGACGGTTTTTTTCGACATGTGATCGAAGAGAGAAATGGAGTGGTGGAGTATTGGAGTGATGGGAACGCGTAACCTTTTACGGTGGTAATGTGAGCAAAAAAACCCGGATTTCATAGCGTAAACTCTGTCATTTCGACCGGATGGAGAAATCTTTCCCAAATGTGGTTAATCGGTATCGTCCAGGGAGCATAAGAAAGATTCCTCACGTTCGTACGGAATGACAGAGACGGAATTATCAAGTTAGAACTACGGCCATGACGACGCTCGATTCCGCCATTTTCGCTCCTTTGTTTAGCGACGCAGAGATTTCCGCGTTGTTGACCGACGAGGCGTTTGTGCGCGCGTTGGTTGACGTCGAAAAAGCGCTAGCGCGGGCCGAGGCGCGGGTCGGCGTCATTGAAACAAGCGCCGCGGAATTGATCGCCAGGGCGAGCGCTAACAAGATTGATCTGGCGGCATTGACCAAAGGAACGGCCAGTTCCGGGTTTCCGATTATCGCGTTGGTGCAAGAGTTGCGCAAGCAGGTCGGCGCCGAGGCGGCACCATTCATTCACTGGGGTGCGACGACGCAGGATATCATGGATACCGCCTGCGTGTTGCAGCTTCGCTCAGCGGTCAATCTAATCCGGATAAGACTCGGCGAGATCGCGCGTCATCTGAGCGCGCTCGCTGATCGCCATCGTACGACGATTTTGGCCGGCCGCACGCACGGGCAGCAGGCGCTGCCGATCAGTTTTGGAATCAAAGTTGCCAGCTGGCTCGCGCCGTTGCTCCGTCACGCGGAGCGGCTTGACGAAATATCGTTGCGTCTGTTTGTAGTCCAGTTCGGCGGTGCTGCCGGTACGCTTGCTGCGCTCGGCGACAAAGGATTGGCGGTTACGCGAGAGTTGGCTAGTGAGCTCGATTTGGCTGTGCCGATAATGCCTTGGCACGCGCAGCGGGACAACCTGGTCGAGTTTGCCGGCTGGCTCAGCTTGCTGACCGGAACCCTCGGCAAGATGGCGCAGGACATTATTCTTCTGGCGCAGACCGAAGTCGGCGAGGCTGGCGAATCGGCCGAGGCGGGACGAGGCGGCAGCAGCACGATGCCACAGAAGAGCAATCCGATCACGAGCGAGCTTATCCTCGCCATTGCGCGAACCAATGCTTCGCTGTTATCGGCAATGCATCACGCTCAGATTCAAGAACATGAGCGCGCCACCCACGGTTGGCAGGTGGAGTGGCTGACGCTGCCGCAGATGTTGACATTGACCGGCGGGGCGCTCAAACACGCGCTGTACTTGGCGAAGAATCTCCAAGTCGATGCGGCAGCGATGCGCGCGAACATCACGCGCGCCAATGACGTTATCCTCGCCGAGGCTTGCGTGTTCGCGCTGGCGAGGGCGATGCCGAGGCCAAACGCGGAGGAATTGGTCAAGAAGGCATGCCAAGCCGCGATTTCAGAACACCAACCGCTGATAGAAGTCGTCAAACGATTGGCTCAAGCTGAAGTCGTTGACGGCGCGGTCGACTGGCAGGCGCTGGCGCAGCCGGAAAACTATCTCGGCGACACGGAAGCAATCATCGATGGCGTGATCGAGAGCGTAAACAGTTTTCTAGCTTGAAAGAGTTTTACTTCACATGACGAACGTACAAGCCGACAAGCTGGTATCCATGCGAGAGGCTATCGCTACTTATGTAAGCGATGGCGATTCTGTGGCGATGGAAGGGTTCACGGGATTTATTTGTTTCGCCGCGGGCCATGAGATCATCCGTCAACGGCGCCGCGATTTAACGTTAATCCGGATGACTCCGGATCTGATTTATGACCAGATGATCGCCGCCGGCACAGCGAAGAAATTGATTTTCAGCTACATGGGCAATCCGGGTGTGGGCTCGCTTTACTGCATCCGCCGCGCTGTGGAGAAAGGCATTCCCCTTCCGTTGGAGCTGGAGGAGTATTCGCACTACGGATTGGTGGGTCGATACGCGGCGGGCGCGTCGCGGTTGCCGTTTTTTCCACTACGCAGCTACATCGGCTCAGACATGATCGAGGCTAATCCACTGATCAAAGTGATCGATGAACCCTACGGCACCGGCAAGATCGCGGTTGTGCCGCCGCTCAATCCCGACGTCGCGATTCTCCATGCGCAACGAGCTGATCGGCACGGCAACACGCAATTATGGGGACTTCTCGGCATGCAAAAGGAAGTGGCGTTTGCCTCGAAGCACGTGATCGTAGTGGTCGAAGAAGTGATGGACGAATCCGTGATCCGCGCGGATCCCAACCGTACGTTGATCCCCGGCTTGATTGTAAACGCGGTGGTGCAGGAACCCTACGGCGCCCACCCTTCCTACGTTCAAGGCTACTATGACCGGGACAACGAATCGTATCTCACATGGGATAAGCTTTCTCAGGACCAAGCAGCGGTTGTGGCGTGGCTCGACGAATGGGTTTACGGGCTCGAAAACCATGCAGCCTATGTGCGAAAGATTGGTCAAGCGTACCTCGATAAGCTCAAGCCGGAACCTTTGCTGGCGCCGTCGGTGGATTACGGGAGGTATCGATGAGCGAGCTCGTCTACACCGCCTCGGAGATGATGATCGTCGTGGCGGCGCGGGTGTTGAAAGGGGCGCGCACCGTTTTCGTCGGCGTCGGTCTGCCAAATATCGCGTGCAACCTGGCGCGCCATACGGTCGCGCCGAACATGGAGCTCATTTACGAATCCGGCGTTTATGGCGCGCGTCCCGAGCGCTTGCCGCTTTCCATCGGCGACCCGACGCTCGTCAGCGGCGCCCTATCGGTGGTCTCGATGGCCGACCTGTTCGGGTTGTATCTGCAAAGAGGCCTGGTTGAAATTGCGCTTCTCGGCGGAGCTCAAGTCGACCGCCACGGTAATCTCAACTCGACCGTCATCGGCGACTATGCGAAACCCAAGACCCGCCTGCCAGGGAGCGGCGGCGCTTGCGAGATCGCTACTAATGCCCAGCGCACGTTCATGATCATGCGTCTGAAACGCCGGGCGTTCGTGGAGAAGCTCGATTTTGTCACCAGCCCGGGTCACCTGACGGGCGGCGACAGCCGCGCGAAGTTAGGGTTGCCGGGTGGCGGTCCAGAGCTCATGATCACCGATAAAGGGATCCTGAACTTCGATAATTCCCAGCGCGAGATGCAACTGAGCGCCCTCTATCCCGGCGTCGCTGTGAACGATGTGCAGGCCGAAGTTGGCTGGCCGTTAAGACTGGCGGAAAAAATCGAGGAGGTTACTGCGCCATCGTTAGAGGAGCTGCGCCTCATCCGCGAAGAACTTGATCCCAACGGAATGTATCGGTAACAAATCCAGATGCTGACGGAGTTTGAACGAGGATCGAAGATCGAGGATTGAGGATCGCCAATAATGGCGGACGCCGCAGCGACTTTCTATTCTCGATCCTCAATCCTCCATCCTCAATAATCCGGGCTACTGCCGGGAATAATAGATCCGCGTTCCTTCCGCTCGGGCAAAAGAGGGCAGCTCATGTTCGTGCGAACCCTTATCCATGATGTGGCGGATGGACCACCCGCGCACGAGAAACGCATCCGCGAGTAGGTGGCGGTGACAACGCCAGGGGACGGCTTCGGCGCACATCAAGGCGACGCGGCGGTTCGACGCGATTGCTTCCATCTCATCCATGATCGTTGCAAATTCCTGCGTGAGCATGAAATCGGCGTAGGCGCGAAACGTTGCGACTTTCCATGCCGTATTGGCTGAATCGGGCGCTGGTTTACGAAATCCGCCTAAATCGCCGCGCCACAAATATTCGATTCCTTCCGCTTTGAGCGAAGCGCTCAATGCTTCGCGGCTGAATTGAGGATGTCGCCTTGATCCGGGCCAGCGGCGCACGTCGGTTAGCATTTCGATTGCGTGGACATTCAATAGCTCGATGAACGCTTCGATCGTTCTCGTCGAGTGGCCGATGGTATAAATAGTGCGTGACAGGTCGCAGCTCATTTTTACTTTGCTAATTTCGCCCATCGTCAGCTGATACTAGACCTAACTGATGCTATCATCGCGCCATGTGGCATTCTATTCCGCTGACGCTTTTCTGGTTCGTCTACTTTGGCTCGCTGGGCATCTTCTTTCCGTACTTCAGTCTATACTTGAGAGAAAACGCCGGCTTATCTGGAACACAAGTGGGATTGGTTCTGGCGATCTCTCCGTTCATTGGCATGCTCGCGCAGCCACTCTGGGGACAGGTCGCCGATCGGACCGGCGCCCGCGGGCGCATACTCGTCTTTCTCACGCTGGGTACCGCACTCGGTTATTTGGGACTCGGCTCCGCGCAGAGCTTTTGGCCGATCGTCATCGCTACTGCGGCATTGGCGCTGGTCGGGACGGCCATTTTTCCAATGATGATGTCCGTGAGCCTGGCGATTCTCAGTGGCGTTGGCCCTCACGCGTTCGGTCGTGTGCGCATGTGGGGTACCATCGGCTACTTCATACTCGTGATCGTTTTTCCTTGGATGCTTGAATACTATCGCCCAACGGTTCACACCGCAGCGCGAGCGCAGATTTCGCAACCCGGGCTCGGCTTGATGTTTCCGATTACGGCGGGACTGGTATTCGTTGCGGCGTGCATCGCAGTCTTTCTACCCAATAGAGGTGTGGTCGCGCTGCGCGCGGCGCGGGGCGATTGGCGCGAGCTGATGCACAATCGTGCTTTCATGAGGTTTTTGATTTTCTCGCTGTGCGCTCACTTTCTTATGCATGGACCGATGTGGCTGTTTCCGCTCTTCGTGCGCTCGCGCGGCGGCGATCTTGGGACGATTCGAGATATGTGGATTCTCATGCTGCTGGTCGAGATTCCACTGGTGTTTTTGACCGGCAGCGGGCTCAAGCGGTTGGGCGCGCGCGGTCTCCTTACGGTCGGAATCGCTATCGGCGGTCTGCGCTGGCTACTGTGCGCGTTGGTTGCCGACGCGACCGTGTTGTTCGCCGTGCAGGCGCTTCATGGCGTCACCGTGGTCGGATTGAACTTGGGCAGCCCGCTTTACCTCGACGTGGTCGCACCGGAAAAGCTACGCTCGACCGCGCAGGGAATTCTTTCGATGGTGGGCGCCGGTGTCGCTGGAATTGCGTCGAATGCCACGGCGGGTTGGTTAATCGATCGCGCCGGTATCGATTTGCTTTATCTTAGCTGCGGCCTTGGCGCGCTCACATTGGGCGTGGCGGCATGCTGGATTCTGCCTCAGGCGCAACAGCGCAGGCAGACTGTGGAGGAAATTGCTCTACCGAGTGATTCGTTGGCATAAAACGTAGCAATGCAAAATACCCCCTCCTTCATCCTCCCCGCAATTTTTGCGGGGGAGGAAAGAGGTGGGGGCCGTGCCGAGGGATTGATTTAACGAAATTTAAGAATGAAAACTCAGATTAAAAGGCGAGCTAGTTGGGAACGCAAAAAAAATTTCGTCCGCAGTGGAATAACCGAGGTGAGGATTACGGCTGAGCCACATGATGGCCAAAGGTTTTTTCAGCCGGTCACCAAGATCTGGCAAGTAAACCGAGAGATGGTGTTGCTCGCCGCCGGTGGGCGTGCGCTGCTCATGCAATTAGCCCATCCGAAAGTGGCTGCCGGAGTCGCCGATCACAGCCGTTTTCAAGAGGACCCCTTCGGCCGTCTTTATCGCACCATGAGCACGATGTGGTCGATCGTCTTCGACGAGCGTTCGGAGGCCGTTGCCGCGCTTGAAAGAGTGGACAGCATCCACAAGAAAGTCCACGGCATTGTTCTGGGCAGCGAAACCTTGCACGCCGGAGCGCGTTATGACGCCTTTGATCAAGAACTGTTACTCTGGGTCCATGCCACGCTCATCGACTCGGCAATGATCGCCTACGATCGCTTTGTTGCGCCGCTGCAGGAGGCAGACAGGAAGAACTATTACGGTGATTCCAGAAAGCTTGCTCGTTTGTTCGGCATTGAGGAAACAATCATCCCGTCCGGGCTGATGGAATTCGGGCAGTATATGAAGCAAATGTTGACCGGCGACACGATCGTCGTGGGACCCACGGCGAGGAGTCTGGCTCAGGATATTCTCCATGCGCGTCCGTGGATATTCAAACCGGCCGGACCGCTGTTTCGTTTCGTGACGGCCGGACTATTGCCGGAAAAGCTCCGACACGGTTATGAATTGAACTGGAGCACGCACAAAGAAAAACTCTTTTTGTTGCTCGCTGCCGTAATTCGCTCCGCGTTGCCGCTGGTCCCATCACCACTGCGCATCGTGCCTAATGCTCGCGCCGCGGAAAAGGCTTTCCGACGTCAGTCCATGGTGGCTCGGAAGGCAGATTAATAATTTCTCGATTAGAAGTTTTGCTGGTGTGGCTCTATCGCGGCAAGCCCGTTTCGTCGGGGACGCCGAGCATCAGATTGAGATTCTGAATCGCTACGCCGGCGGCGCCTTTGCCGAGATTATCGAGGCGCGCCATGAGCAAGATGTGACCTGATTGGTGCGGCAGCACGCGCAGGGATATGAGGTTGGTATTATTGTGCGCTTGCGGATCGAAGGTAAATTCGTCCGCCTCGCCGTCGTCCGTCAGCGGTTCAATCCTGACGAATGGCTCTTTCTCGTAGCGTGCCGACAAGATCTCCCACATGGCCTTTCCGCTGCCCGATTTTAGCCGCGCCTTTGCCGGGATCATGATTTCGACGCGCATGCCGCAGCGAAACGGACCGACATTGGGCAAGAAATGAGGCTCGGCATTGAGGGCCCCATAATGCAGGATCTCCGGAATGTGCTTGTGAAACTTCGTAACACTGTATGGAGCCTCGTGAGCGATTTTGAGCAAGCCTCGCTCAGGGTCCTCCCAGCGTTCAATGAGCGAGCGCCCGCCGCCCGAGTAACCGGAAAGGGCATGAATCGACAATGGGGTATCGCTCGCGATCAACCCGACATCAACGAGCGGGCGCAACAGTAAAATCGCGGCAGACGAATAGCAACCGGGATTGGCCACGCGTGGAGCTTCGGCGATCTGCTCGCGCTGACCCGGCATCAATTCCGGCAGTCCGTAGACCCAACCGTCGGCAACACGGTGCGCCGTGCTGGCGTCGAGTATTCGCACCGGCGAGTCGGCTAGCCAGTTGGCGGCTTCTTTCGCAGCATCATCGGGCAGGCACAAAAGTACGATGCTCGCGTCTTGCAGGGCCTGCTTTCGAGCGGCGGGATCTTTGCGCAACTCCTCGGGAAGCGTTACGACCTCAACATCATTGCGACCCGCCAGCCAATCGCGGATTCTGAGCGCTGTCGTGCCGGCTTGTCCGTCTATGTAAATTTTGGGCGGCATTTCAATTGCGTTGTCGTTCCGTTTGACAAGTAAGATTCTACCTGATTCTCGGAGCTTAGCAAAACTACGACTGGTTGACTTGAAACGATGCGAGGACGTGACATATACCGAAGCCTAAATTAAGGGCAACGCTGCCTCTGAAGGCAGCGAACTTCATTCCGTCCGGCATAGAGGGAGGATTTCCAAATGACTAAGGCAGTTCGAATCGTCGGTTTGGCAATTATCGCCTTCGTCGCAGGCTCGATGTCCAGCGTCTGTTTTGCCGCTGAAGCTTCGGCGGAGCAGCTCTATGCCACTCTAGCAAAATTGCCCGCGGACCAGCGAGAAAAGCGTTTGGAAGAAGGTGCCCGCAAGGAAGGCAAGCTTAACTTCGTTCATACTTGGCGCGGTAAGATCGCTCGCGACCACGTCAATCTCTTCGAAAAACGCTATCCATTTGTGAAAGTCGAAATGGGCGACATCGGCTCCCAGGACGCGGCGGAACGGTTCATCGCAGAAGAGACCGCAGGCCGGCATCTAACCGATATCCTCACTCTAGGCGTGCCGGACATGGCGGTGATATTGAAACAGAACTTGGTCGCAAAATTTCCAACGCCGGCAACGAAAAAGATTTTAAAGCAATACCAAAGTTTCATCGAACCGGAGAATCGCTGGACGCCCTGGTATTGGGCGGAACATGGAATTTCTTACAACACGGATCTAATCAAGCCGGACAAAGCGCCCAAGACTTGGTTCGATCTCTGTAAACCTGAGTTCAAGGGTCAGGTTTCTTTCGATCCACCAGAGACGCGCTTCATGGCCGGACTCTACGTCATGATGGGCGAAGGGAAGGTCAGAGAGTGGCTCAAATGCATGGGCCAAAATCAGCCCATTATACAGCAAGGGCACACGCAGCGCATGGAGCTCATGCTCACCGGCGACCACGCAGTTCAGGGCGACAATTACTTTTATGTCGGCGTGGAGCATAAGAAAAAGGACCCGAAGACGCCTTTCGCCATGGTATTGACCGCGCCTGTGCTGTCCTTCGCCGGGGCTATGATCATTAACAAAAATACTCAGCATCCTTACGCGTCGGCGTTATTTGTTGACTGGACACTGTCGCAGGATAGCCAGAATTTAATCAACGACATTCTGCGCGGGCCGCTCACAATCAAGCATCCGTACCTGCCCGACAACATCAAGCTCGTGACTTATAACATCGTCGGCGACGACATCACTAAGCGACTGCACGAGGCTTGGAACCAATCCATCGGCCGGTTGAAATAACGGTTCCGGTATTCTGATGTCATGGCGACGAGCTCGCTCCGTTGGGAAGCAGGCACGCGGCCGCCGCTCATGAGTGGCGGCCGCATCGTTGTCATCAGCCTGGTCGTTATTCTCGCGTACCAAGTCCTCGTTCCACTTCTTTTGATAATCTGGACCAGCCTGAAGACGATTCGCCCCGGCGAGCCGGGTTTTTTGGAACTGAGCTTCACACTGGCCAATTATGCGAGGGCATACGGCATCAGTGAATTTTGGGAAGCGAGCCTGAACACGCTCTACTTCGCATTTCTGTCGAGTGTCTGCGCTTTTTTCTGCGGGACCTTTTTAGCGTGGACCGTCGAGCGCACCAATATGCCGCTCGCACGGCTGATCGGCATGATCACCCTGGGGCGAATCATCATACCAGGGGTTATCATTACGATCTCCTGGATCCTCACGGCGAGCCCGAGTATCGGGGTGTTGAATCACATCATCAACGCGCTGGCGGGCGTGCCGCGCTTTCTAAACATTTATTCGTTTTGGGGCATGGTCTGGGTTCAATCCCTGGAAATGACGCCGCTCGCCTATTTGCTAATGTCCGCGGCAATGAAGTCAATCGATCCGCGGCTCGAAGAAGCGTCGGCCATAGCCGGCGCGGGCACCTGGCCGACGTTTCGCCGGGTTACTTTACCGCTTATCTTACCCGCGGCGGCCGCGGCGGCGCTGCTTTTATTCATTCAGACGGTTGAGAGTTTCGAGGTGCCGCTGTTGCTCGGCGGCCGTGCTCGTGTGGCGGTTTATACAACGCAAGTTTATTTCAACACATCGCGCACGCCGACGGACTGGGGCCTGTCGAGCACCTATTCGATAGTGCTGCTGTTTCTATCGATGGTGCTGCTTTATATTTATTTCCAGCTTGTCCGTCACGGCGAGCGTTATCAGACAATCACCGGCAAGGATTACCGGCCGCGGCGCATTGATCTCGGCGGATGGAAATATATTACCTGTGCGCTGAGCCTAGTGCTAGTCTTCTTCATTACCGGACTACCGTTTCTCACGATGCTCTACGCGTCCTTGCTGCCGCGCTTTCGGCCGCCAACTGCGGAAGTGCTAGAAACGATGACGCTGATCAATTACAAGACTCTTTTTTCCGAGGGCAGCTATGCCCTCAAGCCTTTGTGGAACAGCACATTGCTCGGTGTTAGCGCGGCGTCAATCGTTATGCTGCTGGTCGCGGCGATCAGTTACTTCGTCCACAAGACGCGGCTTGGCGGACGGAAAATTCTCGATTTTCTTGCGTTCGCGCCGATCGCGCTGCCGAGTGTCGTGCTCGGTTCCGCATTCCTATGGCTCTATCTCCTTGTGCCGCTACCCATCATCGGTACGCTGAGCATCATTGGTCTCGCTTATCTGACGCGGTATCTACCTTTTGCTTTACGTTTTGTATCCACGTCGATGGTGCAGATTCACACTGAGCTGGAAGAAGCGGCGGCAGTGGCAGGCGGAGGTTGGTGGAGAAACTTTTATCATATTTACCTTCCGCTACTGCGGCCGGGTCTCATGGCAGGATGGTTCTGGGTGATGGTTCACGCCTATAGGGAGCTGACGATTTCACTGATGCTCGCGCGCTCGAGCAATCGCACGGCATCGGTGATTATCTTCGATCTCTGGTCGAACGGCTCGTTTCAACAACTTAGCGCCTTCGGTGTTCTCATGTTCACGATTCTAATTATCCTCGTCTCAATCGCGCAGAACGTCAGCGCGCGGTACGGAATTCAGGAGCGGGTGTGAGGGATGAAGCGCCCCTTGGTAATGACTGCACGCACTCCCGGTTCGTATAAAAATTTGTACACATTTGTAGGAAGGTACCTTCAGAAGCCAATTCGCGCGATTGTCGCGTCGAGAAAGTAGCCTTAAAATCAAGGACTTAAATTGGTCAGTTATTTGGCATCAGGGTTGCCTTCCTAAAGAAATGAAGGGAGGAGAAATTTATGATCACACTTAAAAGAATTCTCGCCCCGACGGATTTCTCTATTATTACGGTGCCGGCAATTGGATACGCGCTGTCGCTCGCCAAGGAGCTTGGCGCCGAAGTCACTGTGCTTCATGCTCTTCCAACGGAAGTCATGAAAGAGCAGTTTATGAATCAGTATGCGACGGGAGATTTAGCTGGACCTGCGGCAGCGCCGATCGGTCTTACTCGCACGCCTGATTTCGACGGCATCTTCGAAAGAAAGAAGCAAGTTCTCCGCACCTTCCTGGAGCAAAGGATCTCAAAAGAGCTACTGGGGGCAGTAAAAATTAACCCAGTGATCAAAATTGGCAAGGTTGCTGAAGAGATCGTCGCCGTGGCGAAAGAGGAGCAGTGTGATCTCATCGTAATGACAAGCCATGGAAGTCGCCTGCGAAGGCTACTGCACGGAAGCTTCACCGACCGCGTCATCCTATTGGCGCCATGTCCGGTGCTATCGATTCAGCCCTGGACTGAGATTAGGACAGAAGAAAATAAACGAGTGGCGGTAAAGCTAATCGATAAGTGGGCTGCGTGATTTCTCTGACAGCGCCGCGAATTCCAGACAGGCGGGAAGATTGCGGTCGCTCGGCAGATGAGACTTCAGAGTCTGAATCACCTCTCGCCAGGCAACCCCGCTTGCAAATCTTTGTAGAGAAGCCTGTGAAACAGGTGCTCTCCGGCTTCCCGCCGGGCTGAGAGCCGGCCGGCGTTATACGAGCGGGAGCTCAAGCCGCGCTGCACGGACTCGCAGATGGCAACGTCTTCGGCTTGAATCTGCTCGCTCACCGCGATGCTCGCGAGATTTCTTTTACGGGCTGATTCGGAAACATCCGCAAAATAGTAGTCGAAAATGACTTCGGTGCGATCGACCGATCGCGCTATGACAAAGTTTGTGTCCATCACGCCGTCGTAAATGTTGATCATGAAATTGGGATAGATCCAGTAATAGTACGCTCGCTTTCCCGCACGGACTGCGGCAGTTTCCGCGTCACCTTTATTTGTAGCGATGGGGCTCGATTGCAGGCAAAAGCGCTCGCCGGTCTCGATCGTGTAGTTAGTGTAATCGAGCACGCTGTTCAGATTGCCATGAATATGTGGGACATGGTAGCCGCCGTCGAGGTAGTTGTCGACGAAGACTTTCCAGTTGCAATTGACTGAGTAGTGGCGCCGTTCGAACCAACGAAGTTGTTCAAGGTTCAAATGTTCAAGTCGCTCAATAAGACTCTTGCCTAGAAAACCTTCGAGTGACGGACCATCGGGATCAAGTTTGACAAACACCCAGCCTTGCCATTCGACACTTTGAATTGGAACTAGACCATTCGCGCCGCGGTCGAAATTGGCGACGCCGCCAAATTCCGGTGGCAAAACGAGCGCGCCTTCCAGATTGTAGGTCCAGCCATGGTAAGGACATCGAAGGTTCTCCGCTTTTCCCTCGGATTTGGTAATGACAGCTGCCGCGTGGTGGCGGCAGACGTTGAAGAAGCCACGCAAAACCTTGTCATTTCCTCTGACAACGACAACTGGCTCGCCGGCAATCTCAAAGCCGACGTACTGTCCCGGCTCGCGTACTTGATCCGCGCGTCCAACCAATTGCCACGACCGGGAGAAAACTGTGCGCTCCAATTCAAGAATTCGAGCATCACCGTACCACGAGGCGGGTGGCGTCGATGCCTCGGCCAGAGGCGCAATGGGATTGTAGCTTCTGATGATTTCTCTAATAGACGCTGCCATTCGATTCCGCGTTTTGTGTTTGCAGATACATGAAGTTTAACGCGCATCCCAGTTTTTCCCAACTCGCGCCGTGCTTGCTCTACAAATGTCAATTACGAAATTTGTCGAGCGGCACGGCGTCGTTTCGCCTTGAGCTCTACAAGAGATTGATTCCGCCACCACTTTCACGGCCGCGTCAGAGACAACCGTCGGTTCGGGACAAGTTTGTGGGTTTATTCTTTTGCCGTCACGTGGGCGCCGCCGAACGCTTCCGAGCGGTTGCCCACCAGCACAAGGGGTTCGGTTCCGACATTGGTTATCTGGTAGTAGTCTTTGGCGCCGAAAAAGACGATCTCGTTTTTCTCGATGATACGCTCTTCACCTTTTAGACCCTTGACCGATGCCTTGCCTTGAAGCACGAGAAAAGTCTCGGGCGACAAGTGGTAGTGCATGTCCGTGTGGTCACCTGGCTGAAAGTAGAGAATCCAGGAGCGAAAACTGTCGCTGCCAAACAGCGGTACGAATCGTTTGTTTTCATCGTTCGCCATGCGCATGGTTTCGTTGATATTAGCAAACTCCATAGTTCCTCCAAGCAAGCTGCTGAAAAAGCCTCATCTGGTGCGTTACGCTCAATCGCCTCAAATACAACTTTGCGATGGGTATCGCGTCGCTCCACCCATCCTACAACCCTAATAATGCTCAGTCCGTCAGGTCCAGCAGCACGCCGTCCGGGTCGGAGATCGCGTGCTTGCAGAGTTTGCAGCCTTCGAAATTCTTCTGGCGCGTTTCGCCCTCGCGACCGACGGCGATTTTGCGGTGAGCGGACGCTGGCGCGGTGGCGGCGAGAGCGTCCAGGTCTTTCTTGGTTTGCTCTAGATCGTCGACTTTGTAACCGAAGTGATCGAGGCCGGCCATTAATCCACGGTAGGAGACCATATCCCAGGGACGAATGGCGATGTTCACTTTGCCGTCGCTCAAATAGAAACTGTTGTCGCCGGAAAGCCCCTCGACCGGTTGAAGCTCGAAGACCTTCTGGTAGAACTCGGCTATGTATGCTGGGCGGCCGCTGCGGATGCAGATATGATTGATCCAGCGCGGCTGCTCCCAACCGAATTCGACATACCCTTCCCGAACGTTGGCCATGCCTTTTTGCGAGAGGTCGTACTGATTACCGTCTGGGTCATGACCCCGCAAACCGGCAAATGGCACATGGCTTGGGCTTTGGGCAATCTCGATATCGGGATAATGCTGTTTGAAGCGGTCGCGCACTTTCTCGACGTCTTCCACCGCAAAGCCGAAATGGTCGAGCCCCGACCGTATGCCGGGCTGGCGCTGCAAGAGCGCGAGACCGATCACGCCGTCACTCAGATGACCGCGATTTTTGTTGTAGTTGCCGTGCTCATCGGTCATGCCGTTGGTGATCTTCTTCATGCCAAAGATGGTTTGGTAGAACTTTGCCTCTCGGTCCCAATTTTCGGTCATCACCGCGATATGTCGAATGCTCGCGAACATAATCTTCTCCTCCTTTTGAGTCGGATTCTTGTCAAAGTTGACGGCACGTGTCAACCGACGGCGAACTGGTTCGAGTCTCGGGTTGAAATAGAGAGCCAAGGATTCGCAACATTGTCACCAGGTAACTTGACTTATCCCGACCAAGCAGGTTAGGTGCGAGGGTATCCGGCCATGACGATAAAGTCGTTCGATCTTTTGCAGCCGCGCTCGCTTCCTGAGGCAGTCGAGCTGCTCGCCAAGCACGGCGACGAGGCTCGCGTCATTGGCGGCGGCACGACGCTCGTTATCTTAATGAAGCAGCGCGCGCTCTATTATCCGTATTTGGTCGATCTCCAGACGATTCCCGGATTAAACGAAATTAAAAATGAGGCTGACGGCGTGCGCATCGGCGCGCTGGTGACGCATCGAGCGGTCGAGCTTTCTCCGGCGATTCGCCGATCATTCCCAGTAGTGGGTGAAGCATTCAGCCATATCGGCAATGTGCGTGTCCGTGAGACCGCATCGGTCGGCGGTAATCTCGCTTATGCCGATTATCGTCTCGATCCGCCGCCGCCGTTGCTGGTGCTCGGCGCTGAGATTACTGCGTTTGGTCCAAATGGCTCGCGGCCAATCGCGCTTAGAAATTTCTTCCAAGGCATGTACGAGACGGCGCTTGGGCCGGGAGAAATTCTCGTCGACGTCAAAATTCCTTTTTCGCCGGCCAATAGCCGTGCAGTCTATCTCCGTTATAGTAGCCTTTCGGCCACCGATTGGCCTTGTCTGGGTGTTGCGGCGTTTATGACCAAAGACAACGGAAGATGTAAGGAATTGCGGCTCGCGCTCGGCGGAGTAGCGGCGACCCCGATGCTAATTTCCGGTCTTGAGTTTGCTTCGGATCAAAAGCTCGACGAGACGGTGGTGGAAAAAGTGCTGAGCGTTGTTGACGAACAGATTTCGCCTTTTTCCGACCTCCGCGGCTCGGAATGGTACAAACGCCGAATGACCCGGCTTTTTACCAAGAAGGCGATTACGCAGCTAAGTGCTAATTAAGGGTAGTATGACGAATTTTGCAGTGGTTGGACAATCGATTTACCGAAATGACGCGATTGGCGTGCGGATTCGCGATTTGCCGATTACCCCGGAACAGATACTCCGCGCGCTGGCCGAGAAGATGGTACACCGGTTGCTAAGGATTGAAACTTCATGAAGCGCGACATCACCGTCAGAATAAATCGCCGGGACGAGACGCTTACCGTCGACGACGCGGAAACACTGCTCGAAGTGCTACGCGATCGCTTTAAACTGTGGAGCGTGCGCGAAGGCTGCGGAGTGGGCGCCTGCGGCACCTGCACGGTGCTGCTGGACGGGCGCCCTGTCAGCTCCTGCTTCTTGCTCGCGGCGCGCGCCGCGGGGCATGAGGTGACCACACTCGAAGGGCTGAACGACGGCGAGTCGCTAGACCCCATTCAAGTGGCGTTTATCGAGCAACGGGCGCTACAGTGCGCCTATTGTACGCCGGGTTTCGTGCTCTCGGTCAAAGCGCTGCTCGGTGAAAATCCCAACCCATCCGACGGCGAAATCCGCGAGTACCTCTCCGGTAATCTTTGTCGCTGCGCCGGCTACGCCGATATTTTGCGTGCGGTGCGCGCGGTGCAGGAAAAACGGAACGGCACATTCGTACAAAGTTGAGCTCGCCTCAATAATCTCGTACTAGCCGCCCAGCTGTCCGCTACATTTTCTCCCATCTGCGTCGAGGATTGTCACATCGGGTCGCGGCGACAAAATTGTTCCGAGTCGATGTAATTTGTTGCTGAAGGGTGTTCCCGCTGATTGCTTAACTCTCTAAAATGGTTGAAAAAAGAAGCCGCCGGATGCCACTTTTCCCGGTCACGCGTCCGTGGCATGCGATATGCACTACACAAGGAAAAGACTGATGACGGACGTTTATAAATAATGCATGCTCCTCAAGCCATTGAGGCGAACTCATTCTCACTGCGCTCGTGGGCCTTCGACCGGTTATTTGATGCGGCGAAGAAGGATACGGTCATTCGGCTGCGCTGGCCGCTGGTGATTCTCTCGTCTTATCTGCTTTACTACGTTCCCAGCGAGTGGCTGGCACCGGCCCAAGTTCAAGCGATTCTCATTCTCTATCTGCTCAGTCACTCAACGCTTTATTTCCTAGCCGACGAACTATTCGATTCACCCTATTTTTACGGTCCGCTTTTGGCGTTCGATACGATTGTCCTTGTGGCAGTTCTTAGTACGAGCGGAACGGCGAGTCCGGATTTTTATATCGCATGTCTGTTCACTCTCATCGTAAGCTGCATTTGCAATGACGTTCGAGGTCTACTCGCCGTGACGATATTGGCGCCGCTGGTGTATGGGTACGTTGTTTTCTACACTTCGGAAGATTTCAATCCTAGCATCTATCTCAGGCTCCCTTTCCCATTCGTCATTTCGCTATTCTACGGCTATTTCGCCCAAGTCGAGCGCATCCGACGAGGAGCGCGAGAGAAGGAAGAGCAGGTTGAAACGGAGCAAAAGGCTGCCGAAGAAATCCGTCGTCAGCGCGAGCGCTTGGAAGTTCTTCATCGGGTCAATGTCTCCGTGGCTTCTACCAACGATACGGCAAGCATACTTACGGCTTTCCTTGAAACAGCGCTGATCCACCTGCCCTATGCAGCGGCAATTGTCAGGCTAAAGAATCGTGCAACCGGGGCGCTCGAGACAGCCGCCGCGCAGGGGTTCAAGACCAAGGGTCTTGACGGCGCAAACGAGTCATTGATCTTCACCGACCGTGTAGTAGAGGAACGAAGGCCGCTGATGGTTCGAAACGTTTTCG
>DASPXM010000360.1:0-26475 GCA_035637295.1 Verrucomicrobiia bacterium | reverse complement strand
TCGAGAAAAAGACGGTGGCAAACTAGTCTCAAGAGCTAGGAGGCGATACGCATGCAAGTAACATTCAAGGTTTACCGCAAAGATCCGGAGAAAGATGGCAAGCCGGGCCGCGCCAATTACACCGTGGAGGTGCCGGAAGGCGCAACCGTCCTCGAAAGTCTGTTCAAAATTCGCGACGAGATGGACCCGAGTCTTGCTTTCCGCTGTTCCTGTCTCCGCGGTCACTGCGGCGACTGCATGGTTCGTGTCAACGGCAGTAGCCGTCTGACTTGCACGGCCAAAGTATCTGCTTACACCCAAAAGGGACCCGAGATCTCCCTCGATCCACTGCGCAACGTTCCAGTCATCAAAGATCTCGTCTTCGACTGGGACGCTTTCATGTGGAATAAGATCAGAGCCGTCAAACCTTGGTTGGAATCAGCGGATTCGCCAGCGAGCGGTGAAACTTTGGTGCCGGATGCCGAGATGCGCGACCTCAGAAAAGTCATGAGCTGTTATCAGTGCGGTATGTGCGACGAGGGGTGCACGGTGCTTCCGGTGGATTTCGATTTCCTCGGACCCGCAGCCCTGACCAAAGCCTATCGGTTTGTCTTTGATCCCAGGAACCAAAACAAAAAGGAACAACTAAAGACTGTCGAGCGGCCGAAGGGGATCTGGGACTGTGTTCATTGTTACGAGGCCGACGAACATTGCCCGCGGGCCATCGAGCCCACCAAGCGAATCGTCGCGTTGCGGGACGAAGCCTTCAGAGTGGGCATCACCAACGACAAGGTTGCGCGTCATCACCAGAGTTTTGCAGCGTCGGTCAAAGAGAGCGGTTGGTTGGACGAGGGTCGGCTGGCCGTTGAATCTGAAGGACTAACAAATGTAAAGGGCCTGATGAAACTCCTTCCCACGGCCGCGAAAGCCCTCACCCGAGGGAAGGCGCCGATTCCCTACATGCATACGAAGCGGCCCGACGCCGATAAGATCAAGAAAATTTTTGAGAAAGCTGAGCAGGAGGAAAAATGAAATACGCGTTCTACCCCGGCTGCGTCTCCCGTGGAGGCTGCCCTGAGCTTTATCCATCGGCGGTCAAGGTCGCTGACAAACTGGGAATCGAACTTGACGAGCTGAAGAGTGTAGGATGCACCGGAGCCGGCGTCCTGCCCCAAAACATCTCTGATCCGATTAACGCTAGAACTTTCGCCAAAGCCGAACAGCTGGGACTGCCGATCATGACCATATGCAGCACCTGTACGGGAGTCATGGCTCAAGCGAACTACCGGCTCAAGGAAGATCCAAATTACCGCGACACGATAAACCGCGAATACCTCGCGGACGAGGGCCTCGAGTACAAGGGAACCACTGAGGTGAAACATCTGCTATGGGTTCTCTTTGAAGACTATGGCATCGAGCGCCTCCAGTCTTTGATACAAAGACCCCTTAAGGGTCTCAAGGTATCGCCCTTTTATGGTTGCTATTTGCGCCGCCCCCCTGAAGCCATAACTCCAACAAAAGAACTTAACCGGCGGAAAGCTTATCTGGATGAGCTCATAGGCATTTTAGGCGCCGAAATGGCGGACATCAGCGGCAAGGGAAAGTGCTGTGGCTTTCCGATCCTTTCGGCCAACGAGGAAAACTCCCTCGCTATGGTGGCAAAGCACACCGGCGAATCCAAAGAGAAGGGTGCTGATTTTATGGTTACCCCCTGCCCCCTTTGCCATCTAAACTTGGATGGGAACCAATCGAGGGCGGAGGCACAAACAGGAAAAGAGATTGATCTGCCAATTCTCCACTTGCCTCAGTTCGTAGGTTTGGCCCTGGGTTTTGATCCCAATGAGATGAACCTCAAGCGGCATATTGTCTCCACTACCGACGTCGAGTCGAAGGTCAACATGATGTCCTAGATGAAATGGAGTATTGGAGGAATGGAGTGTAGTGGTGTAAAGGACTAACGGAGTGTCGTTCTTAACACGCATCACTCCAATATTCCAACACTCCATTACTCCACACCCCATCCGGCATGGAAGCAGCGGAAAAAAAGGTTAACCCTATCGTATTGGCCCAGGAGATCATCAAGTTTCGGAAGGAGAAACACCCATTCGGTTACAATTACGCGGTAAAGGTCCGAATGGGTCACGCGTGGATCCAAGACCTCACCGCGGTCGTCGACATCCTCGCTGCGATAGAAGAACTCGGCTATGAATTAGTGAAAAAAAAATCCCCGTAAGATAAGCGATCAGCTTTCAGTTTTTGAAGGGCTGATCGCCGACGGCACAGCGTTAAGAGCCCCACCAAACTTGACACCCGGGAAACCACCAGATAAAAAAAATCAACGATGTATACGCATGACATTATAATCGTCGGCGGCGGAGGTGCCGGCCTGCGTGCCGCCATAGCCGCAGCAGAGATATCGAATAAACTATCGATCGCATTAGTCTCCAAGGTTTATCCCATGAGAAGTCACACGGTTTCCGCTGAAGGGGGAACCGCGGCAGTTATGCGCGATTTCGATAGCCTCGATCTCCATGCGAAGGACACTATTTTTGGTGCCGACTTCCTGGCGGACCAAGATGCTGTCGAGGCTTTTGTCCAAGAGGCTCCGCGAGAACTGATCCAACTGGAGCACTGGGGTTGCCCGTGGAGCCGCGACCCTGACGGTCGTGTGAGCGTCAGGTCCTTCGGTGGCATGACCGTCGATCGCACGCTTTTTGCCGCGGACAAAACTGGCTTTCACTTGCTCCACAGCCTGTTCCAGACTTCTCTGAAGTATGACAGCATCGTGCGCTACGACGAGTGTTTCCTCACTTCGTTGCTGGTCGACGACGGCAAGGTGCGCGGAGTCACATCGATCAATCTTTATACCGGCAAGGTAGAAGTCATTGCCGGCAAAAGCGTTATTCTATGTACGGGAGGCGGCGGCCGCATCTTCCCTTTCACCACTAATGCTGCCATCAACACCGGGGATGGCATGGCAGCAGCCTATCGGGCGGGAGTGCCGCTCAAAGATATGGAGTTCGTTCAGTATCATCCCACAGGGTTGCCGGGAACGGGAATTTTGATTACCGAAGCCTCGCGCGGTGAAGGCGGGTGGCTAAAGAACAAAGACGGCTATCGATACTTGCAGGACTACGGCCTCGGTCCGCCGACCGATAAACCTACGCACCGCAAAATGGAGCTAGGCCCGCGTGACATTCTTTCGCGTTGTCATATGCAGGAATTCGCCAAAGGCCGCACCTTCGATGGCCCTTACGGCCATTACGTCCATCTCGACTTGCGTCACTTGGGCGAGGAAGTGATCGATAAGAAACTGCCCTTTGTGCGAGAGTTGGCGAGCAAGTATGTCGGCATCGACCCGGTGTATGAGCCGATTCCGGTGCGCCCGGTCGTGCACTATATGATGGGCGGCGTGTCCACGGATATAAACGCCAAAACAAACCTGGAAGGACTTTTCGCCGCGGGCGAATCCGCGTGCGTTTCGCTTAACGGCGCCAACCGTTTGGGTTCCAACTCTCTCACGGAGCTATTGGTGTTTGGCAATCGGGCAGGCCGCTCGGCAGCGACCTATGCCTCCACCGCTTCGGCAGCCGCCTCGGCAAAAATCGAGGCGCTCGCGGCCGACGAGCAAAGGCGTCTTGATCGCGAGTTCTTGAAGAAGGACGGCGGCAAAGAAAAAATCGCTACCATTCGCCAAGAGATGCAAAAAACCATGGAGGAAGGCGCAGGCATCTATCGCGATGAACAGAGCATGCAGAAAACGTGCAACACGCTGCGAGCTCTGCGAGAGCGTTTTAAGAACATCATCATTGAAGATCGAGACAGCACGTTTAACACCGAAGTCATGAACGCGCTCGAGCTGGACTACATGCTCGACGTGGCCGAGACCGTCGCGAATTCAGCGCTAAGACGAAAGGAGTCGCGCGGTTCTCATACGCGGACAGACTTCCCCAAACGCGACGACCCAAATTTTCTGAAACACACTCTAGCTTATCGAACAGCCGACGGAACGCGAATCGAATACCTACCAGTGACGATTACCCGCTGGCAGCCGGAGGAGAGAAAATACTAAGGATGAAGGGAAAGGATGAAAATTCATCCTTGGTTCCTCGTCCTTCATTCTATTTGATCAAGAGGAGACAATGGCAGAGCCAACTATCACATTGAACGTTACTCGCTATCGCCCCGAAAAAGATCGGGCGCCGACCACCCAAGCCTACGTAGTCCCTTACCGGGAAGACTGGGTCGTCCTCGACGCGTTAAATCACATCAAGGATCAGATGGACGGGACTCTGAGTTATCGCTGGTCTTGTCGTATGGGAGTATGCGGTAGTTGCGGCATGATGGTGAACGGCACTCCCAAGCTCACTTGCGCTGCGTTCCTGCGTGACTATTACCCTCAGGAGATTCGGGTAGAGCCTCTCGTCAACTTTCCGATCATCCGCGATCTGGTCATCGATATGACCGACTTTATGGAAAAACTGAAGAGCGTCAAACCCTGGATCATACGCAACGAAGAGAAACCTGTGAGTGAAGGTGAATATTTACAAACGCCGGCCGAGCTCGAGGCGTTTCATCAGTTCACCCAGTGTATTAATTGCATGCTCTGCTACGCGGCCTGCCCGGTTTACGGGCTCGAGCCGAAGTTTTTAGGCCCAGCCGCCATCGCGCTCGGCTACCGCTACAACATGGACTCGCGCGACCAGGGCAAAGATCAACGCGGAATCATCGGCAACCACGACGGCATTTGGGACTGCACGTTTGTCGGGGAATGTAGCGTCGTGTGTCCCAAGCATGTGGATCCAGCGGCGGCGATCCAGCGCTCCAAAGTGGACACTACCAAAGACTGGTTTCAATCTTTCTTGATGCCATGGGGGCAACGATGATTTGTTCGACTAGGCTGAGGATCATCTGGAGGAGGATCGCAGGATGAGCGCTGTGCGACCTGATCCCTCCAAGCTTTACTATCGAAAGATGCCGGCGACTTGGTGGCTGACGAACCGGAGCTATTTTCTGTTCATGCTGCGAGAGCTCTCAAGCGTCTTTATCGCCGCCTTCCTGGTTATCTACCTTTGCCAGATTTATCAACTGTCGCAGGGGCCCGACGCGTACAGCGGCTTCACGCAAAAGCTCAACTCGCCCGGATGGATTCTTTTTCACTTGGTGGCATTGCTGTTCGCGCTGTACCACAGTTTTACGTGGTTTCAGTCGAGCGCCGTTGTCCTGCCGCTGCGCATCGGCGAGCGTTTAATTTCCCGGCCGATCGTTACAGCGCTGCACGTCGGCGCCTGGGCGGTGGTCTCGGTGATTGTGCTAATTTTATTCCTCGCGCTTAAGAGCTGAATTATGGCGACAGAAAAAACCATAGAACCGCTGTGGTGGGGGCTCTTCTCTGCCGGTGGCGTAGTAGCCGCATTCTTAGTTCCCATTCACATCATTCTCGTTGGCTTCGCGGTGCCACTTGGCTGGACTACCGACACCGGAGCATTGTACCGCATCTGGTGGGTAAAGCTTTATCTCTTTGTTCTGATCGTTCTTCCCCTCTATCACTGGGCCCATCGCTTCTACTTTACGCTCAATGACACGGGGCTCAAAGCAATCAGTAAACTTCTTGCCGTGCTGTGCTACGGCGGAGCGATCGTTGGCACGTTTGTTACTGCGTGGATTCTGCTGAAGATATGACCTAACGAGGCCAGTCCGCTGATTAGAGTCGCTTAGTCTGCACGAAAATCGTTGTTGATTAGCTTGGGCGGGCGGTTTGTTACGAGCGTTCCTTGCGCCGCATGTACATTTTCACCAATAATCGTAGAGAGACGCCACGGTAAATTGCTCCGTCAGCTTTTTTTTTTCAGCGGGAGGGCGGATCGTGCTCTTCTCGTTTTTGAGCGCTCACATGAACGCCACGCTCCTCGATTTTTTACCGAGAACGATTCAATTTGCAACGGCTCCGGCATCTGCCAGACCGGGCGGCGAAAAATTAGAATTTACAGACACCAATTATCTGGGTTGAACGAGGGAGTGAGTGAAATGAGCTAGGCCGTGAGGTGCGCGACGCCGTTAGCGCCGGTCCGTTTTTTATACATGCGCACCCAGTAATCGTAAAGCATGGGCAAGTTGTATTCTTCTGAATTCCGTTGCCCTCCCGGCAATGTGTACTCTACGGTGACAACCTGTTCGTCTTTTGAGACGTAAGCCATCCGGCCGCGCTTTTGATCCAAAATGCTGCCGATGACTCGGAGAATCTGTGACACGGAGTGCGTATCGGGAGTGTGCTCGGGGCCTCCCCGTCGCCGGCGGCCTTCTCGTTCAAGACGCTCTACGTCATCTTTGGTGACATGCCACTCAAAAACACCCGCTGCCAGACGCAGCGCATCTTCTTTATCCAGCGAGGCCGTGTGGTTTGAATGGAGTTCCGCGAGAAAGGTTCGTTCTCTGGGCGTAAGCTGCGCGCGGTTCCGCGTCTTGTCTCGAATGATAAAACCTTCGCCGTCGGGCTTGACTGCAAAAGACTCGATGCGCAAAGTCTCCAGCATTTGTCCGATGGGGCGCAACAAGGCGGCATAACTCAGGTCTTCAAGCATGGGATCCTCTCCGGCGATTTTCCTCTCCGCCGCTAATCCTTATGGACTCGTTCGTTCTGCCCGTTGCAGATACATTCTTACCCAAAGATCGTAGAGATCCGAGAGACTGAGTATTTCCTTAATGGTAGTTCCTAATGACGTTTCATACTCTACCGCAACGGTCTCAGCCTCACGCGACAACTTGAGCAAGCGGGCACGTTTGTGATTGAGATAAGCGCCAATGCAGCGCAGGACTTGGGACAGACTTGAGGGATTGGCCGTTCCGTGAGGATTGACGCGTTTCGATCGTCCCTCTTCCTCCAACCTTTCGACGTCCTTGACTCCATAAAGAAGTTCGACCGGCGAATGGACCGTTAGACTGGTCGCATCGGTGTCCTCGCCACTTCCGCCGTTTTCGTCGGGAAGTTTTCCCCATATAGCCCGTCGAAGCTCATCGTATGTCAATTGACCGTCTAACGATTCGGCGCTCGCTAAAAGGACGTTACCGCGAATGAAAAAGTCCCCTCCGACCGGTTCCAGTTCGAAACTTTGGATGTTCAACGTTTCCAAAGCCTGCCCGATCGCCCGCAAAAGTTGAGCATATCCCATCATCCCGTTCATCAAGTCCCCTCCGACGCCGGTAATTTGGTTTGGATCAAGCGACATTCGCGAGCTTTTTGCTAGCCTTAGCGGTTTGAATCTAGAACTGTTTTTTACGCTCAACTTAATGAATTGTCAAGGAAATTAGTGACCGTCATTTACGTTACCGAGGCTACCGTCGATGCCCGAAATCGGCCCTTTTTTTCCGACGCCGCAAGAGAGCACAGTGGCGAAATCCGAGGTAAATCCGATCCCTTTAGAATCCGCTGCGCCGGTTGAAATTAGCACGAGAAGTGTACAAACGAGCGCCTTGCGGGGCCATCCTCGCCCCTGCAACCGACCGATTTGACCCCGGTAAGAAGCTGAACTTTTTCTTTTAACTCTTGCGCAAACGAAATCCCCCCGCAACCTGAAGCGGTTCCGGTCTGCCGTTATCCCCTTCTACTTTTTCAGTTTGCGTGGGCTCTTCGTCTACCTTAAGACCGGCGAGTTTGATTTTCAGTCGCAGATTGTTGGTGCTGTCGGCGTTGATGAGCGCCTGTTCAAAACTAATCTTTCCCGCTTTATAAAGACTGAAAAGCGCCTGATCGAAGGTTTGGCAACCTTCCTGAATCCCCTGCTCCATCGCTTCCTTAAGGATATCGACGTCGCCTTTCCTAATCAGGTCCCGAATGCGCGGCGTATCCATCAAGATTTCCAGTGCGGCCACCCGCTTTCCGTCCGGCGAAGGAATCAGCCGCTGAGAAACGATCGCACGCAGATTCAATGACAGCTGCAAATAGAACTGAGCGTGCCGCTCTATCGGAAAGAAATTCATGATCCGTTCGATGGCTTGGTTAGCGTTGTTGGAGTGGAGCGTGCCGAGACACAAATGGCCCGTTTCAGCGAAGGTTAGTGCGGCTTCCATTGTCTCTGTATCGCGAATTTCGCCGATCAAAATAACGTCCGGCGCTTGGCGCAAAGTGTTTTTGAGGGCCGCCTGAAACGAATGGGTGTCAAATCCGACCTCGCGTTGAGTGATAATTGATTGTTTGTGCCGATGGACAAACTCGATGGGATCTTCGATGGTGATGATATGGCCGGCTTCGTGGGAGTTTCGATAATCGATCATTGCTGCCAACGAAGTGGACTTGCCCGAGCCTGTGGCGCCGACGACCAGGACGAGACCGCGCTTTGTCATGACGATATCGTTAAGTATAGACGGTAATCCCAGCTCACCCACCGACACAACATCGGCCTTGATGCGCCGGATGACCATACCGACCGAACCGCGCTGCTGAAAGATATTCACGCGGAATCGGGCTACCCCCGGAAGTGAGGTGGCCATATTCATTTCCATGGTCTCGGCGAATTCTCGGCGTTGCTTTTCATTCATGATCGATTGCGCGAGAGTCACCAACTCTGGGGGGGAAAATACATGATCGCCTGCGGCGCGGATTTTCCCGTCCACCCGAAACATCACCGGCCGCGCCACGGTCAGATAAAGATCGGACGCTTCCACTTCAACCATGCTTTTAAAGTACTCTTGCAATTCCACCGTTTTCTCCGTTATCCGATTGTTCAAATCTTAAAGACGCCCGCCGACGGCAGCAGCGGGGCCACTGGTACCAAAAAGATTCGGGTTCATGCTCTTCGATTGGGCCTCTTCGCGAGTGACGAGGCCGCGCGTCACGAGGTTCGTCAGCGCCATGTCCATCGTCTGCATGCCGTCTTTCTGGCTCACTTGCATGGTGCCGGGAATTTGGTGAATCTTTCCTTCGCGAATGAGATTTCGAATAGCGGTGGTTCCCGTCATGATCTCGAGCGCCGGGACACGTCCCCCCGCTTTTTTCTTTAACAATGTTTGAGTGATTACCGCTTCAACCGATTCGGCGAACTGGGCGCGAATTTGAGCCTGCTGAGTCGGCGGAAAAACATCGATGACGCGATCGACGGTCTTTGGCGCGCTGGAAGTATGCAGCGTGCCGAAAACAATATGGCCGGTCTCCGCCGCCGTGAGAGCCAGCTGAATGGTCTCCAGATCGCGCATTTCACCAACCAAGATGACATCGGGGTCCTCACGCAGCGCGGCTCTCAACGCGTTGGCAAACGATTGAGTATGCGGCCCCAACTCGCGCTGGTTCACCAAACATTTTTTTGACTCGTGCACGAATTCGATCGGATCCTCGACGGTTAAGATGTGCCCCTCGAAGGTACTGTTCAGGTAATCGACCATTGCCGCCAAGGTGGTTGATTTACCGGATCCCGTCGGTCCCGTCACCAAAATTAGGCCCTTCTCTTTATCGCACATCTGCTTGAGAATCGGCGGCATACCCAATTCTTCGAGTGTCAATACTTTCGTGGGAATCGTCCGAAAAACCGCGGCCTCGCCTTTTCTCTGCATAAAAACGTTGACGCGAAATCTCGCCACCTGGCCCAACTCGAATGAAAAATCGCACTCGCGAGTTTCCTCGAAGGTCTTTCTCTGCGCGTCGTTCATGATGTCATATACCAGCGCATGGATTTGCTCCTTGGTCAGAGGCGGGCTGTCGAGCTTCTTGAGATCGCCGTTGATGCGAATCAGCGGCGGCTCACCGGCGCTGAGGTGGCAGTCCGATGCTCCTTGTTCGACGCCAAATGCCAATAGTTCGGTTATATCCATATGAATGTGCTCCTCGTTGATTAGCGAAAATTTTAATATACTGGCTGGAAAGCTGCAAAGAATATCTGCTTTAGGGGTATCTAGGCGAGCAATATCGAGACCATTACCGAAAACACTTTATTGTTACCATGCCGAGTTTGAAGTGTTACCCAGAACCGACTTGCTTTTCCGTCTAAAAGCAGCTAGTTATCGATTCATTTCTGAGGAAGATAAATAGCTATGTTGAGCACTAAAGTCGCGCTCGTAACCGGCGGCGGCACCGGGATTGGAAAGGCCATTGCGGTACAAATGGCCAAAAATGGTGCCAAAGTCGCCATTGCATCGCGCGGCCGGGAACACGTAGAAAGAACCGCCGAAGAATTAAGGAGATTGGGACTGCTGACGTTGCCAATCCAGATGGACGTCCGCAAGAAATCGGACGTAGAGCGGGGCGTTGCGACAATTGTGGCGGAGTGGGGAGCGATTCATATATTAGTGAACAATGCCGGCATATCGGGACTCAGCCTGATTAGCGATCCGTCGGACAGCAAGTGGTATGACGTTATCGACACGAACCTAAGCGGCATGTATCTCGTCACCAAAACCGTATTGAAACACATGCCGGATCATTCAGCGGGCCGCGTGATAAATATCTCATCGGTGCTGGGAAAATTCGGCGTGCCCGGCTACACCGCCTACTGCGCGGCCAAGCACGGCATGATCGGATTCACTCGCGCGCTGGCTTTGGAAGTCGTGAACCGGGGCATCACCGTCAATACGATTTGTCCCGGTTGGGTCGACACTGAAATGGCCAGCCTCGGGATCAACGAGACCGCCGCGCTCCAGGGCATCACACCGGAAGAGTTTAAAGCTCTGGCTGTTGCCGCGGTACCGATCAAGCGATTCCTAGACGCCGGCGAAGTGGCGGAGTTCGTTTGCTACATCGCGTCGGATGCGGCAAAAGGGATCACGGGGCAAGCGATGAATATTTGCGGCGGGCAAACAATGGTGTAAAGCGAGCCGTTGGCAAATAGGCAGCCCGCGAACAACGAAAATCTCCGACCGGAGCCTCTTACCTCAGAAACTTTTTCCTCGCAAGGTTGACACATATTAATCGTGAGCACTGAAAAGATCACGGTGCGCAGCCCCGCCACGCTGGAAAAAATTACCGACCTGTCGGTAGCGTCGCCCGCAGACGTCGCCGCGGCGGTCGCCCGCGGTCGCGAAGCCCAGGCGGTCTGGCAACAAACCACTTTCGCAGAACGCGCTCGCGCGCTCTATCGCCTGCGCGATCTCCTGCTCGATGGCGGTGACAAACTGGCTGATATCTTAACCGCTGAAACCGGCCGGCCGAGAACTGAAGTCTACGGCGCCGAGCTCTTTTATCTTTGCGATGCCATCGGCTCCTGGGCAAAAAAAAGTGCCGGTTACCTTCGACCCAACAAAATTCGCCCACACTTCCCGCTCATGAAATTCAAAAGAGTCATCTCGATCTACGCGCCGCGCGGCGTCATCGGCATTATCAGTCCATGGAATTTTCCGCTGACGTTGACATTGGGCGAAGCGATTCCCGCATTGATGGCCGGCAACGCCGTCGTAATCAAGCCGTCGGAATTGACGCCGTTGTCGGCGATATTTGGCGCCGAGGTCGCGGCAAAAGCGGGATTTCCGGAAAATCTCCTGCAGGTGGTGATTGGTCGTGGCGCGACCGGTGAGGCGCTCATCGATCACGCGGACATGATCGCCTTTACGGGTAGCGTCGAAACCGGCAAGCGGATCATGCGCCGAGCGGCGGAACGTTTGATTCCCGTGTCATTGGAGCTGGGTGGCAAGGATCCGATGATCGTCCTTAAAGACGCTGACCTCGACCGCGCCGTCGGTGCCTGCGTTTGGGGCGCGCTGATGAACTGCGGCCAAGCCTGCACGTCCATTGAGCGAGTCTATGTCGAGGCCCCGGTTTATCAACCGTTCGTCGACCAACTTGTCGAGCGAGTCCGGGCGATTCGTCAAGGGCCCAGTGAAAATGAGGTGGAAATCGGCTGCATGACTTCCGCAGTGCAGCTAGACAAAATTGCCGCCCAGGTCGACGAAGCCGTTGCCAAGGGTGCAAAAGTGCTCACCGGCGGCCGGCGTAATCCAGTTCTTCCCGGCTATTATTATGAACCGACGGTCCTGGTAGAAATCGATCACTCCATGACGGTCATGAGCGAGGAAACCTTTGGACCCATTATCCCGGTCGTAAAGGTCGACAACCCGGAAGACGCGCTGCGTTTGGCAAACGATTCTCGCTACGGACTTGGCGCTAGCATCTTTTCGCGCGACAAGGCAGTCGCCCGGCAGTTGGCGGAACGAATGCAAAGCGGCTCGGTCTGCATCAATGACAGTCTAGTTAATTACATTATTCCCGACGCGCCGATGGGTGGCAGCAAAGGAAGCGGTTTCGGCTATCGCCATGGCGCCGAAGGCATCCGTAAATTTTGTCAGCAAAAAACCATCGTCATTGATGTGTTCGGCCTCAGGGAAGAATTTCCCTGGTATCCCACCACGACCAAGAAGGCACGCCAGTTACGTCACCTGCTCAATCTGCTTTGCCATTCAGGCTGGCGAAACAAGCTGCGCGCTTTTAAGGGCCTTATGAAAAGCTAAGCTCGCTTGCACTCCAAATGCGATTCGACTAATTAAAGATGATATCGTTTTGACGATTTAAGGAGAACTTATGGGCAAAGATCTGCACAACTTCATCGCACTGGAAGAAAAGAACCGAGAGGGTTCAGTCATCCATGAAAAAGAACGGGTTGACGCGAACAACTACGAAACCATCGCGTATCTGAAGCATTTGGACATCCGTAACGAACAAAAAATGGTCCTGTTCGAAAACGTTCCTGCATTGAATGGCCAACCGTCGCCCTATCCACTATTTTACAATCCCTGGGTAACCCGTCAGTTCGTCGCCGACTCCCTCGACATGAGTGAGTTGAAGTCGCCGATGGATGTAAGTCGCGAGGTCGCCAAACTGGAACTGCAAAAAGGCTCGGTGAATGTCATCGCGCCGGAAAAAGCGCCGGTCAAAGAAGTCGTGCTGACCGGCGACAAAGCCGATCTCCGCATTCTACCGATGCCGATGCATCAGAAAGACGACGTCGCGCCTTATCACACGATGGCTTGTGCCATGAAGGGCATCAATAGCGATTTTTACGACATCACTTTCACCAAAAACCGATACTACTCGCCCCACCGCATGAGCTTCTCCGCCCACAAGCATCATCATCTCGAAGCCATGACTTGCGAGTACGAGGCACAGAATCAACGCGCCCCGGTGATTGTTATCTTGGGCCATCACCCGGCTTTTTATCTCTCTTCATGCGCCATGACTGCTTTCGGCAATAACGACTATCTCACCGCTTCCGCCTTTTTGCGCGAGCCGTTGCGCCTCACGCCATCGACGACTTGGGGTGACAAATTCATGGTACCGGCGGACGCGGAGGTCATCATTGAAGGAGAAGTCCCGCCTCACGTGCGGGACACGCAAAACCCGTTCGGCGAGATCCTGGGTTACTATCAAGGTGAAATGGAGGTGCCGGTCATCGAAGTCACCGCCATCACGATGAGAAAAAATGCCATCGTGCAGGATTTTTGGCCGGGTCACATGGACCATTGGAACCTCGGCAGCATTCCCAAAGAGGGTAGCGTTTACAACGTCATCAAGAAAAATATACCGGGCATTAAGGCGATCCATCTGGCCGCCTCGGGTTGCGGCCGCTGCATCTGTTACATCTCGATCAAGAAGGAATTCGAGAACGAACCGAACAAAGCCGGCATGCAGGCCTTCGTCGAAATGCCCAATCTAAAGCTCGCCGTCATCGTCGACGATGATATTGACGTGTTTAACGAAAGAGAAGTCATGTGGGCGGTAGCAACGCGAGTGCACTGGGACAAGGACATCGAGATCATCCGCGAGGTGCAAAGTTTTCGCGGCTGGCTGGGCGACGCCGTGGCAATCATCGATGCGACCATTCCATTCAAAGGCGGCTGGCCCAAACGCAACGAAATCCATCCCGAAGCGTTTGAAAGAGTCGCAAAGTTTTTCAAGTAGCGGGACAATATGGCGGATCGAATCAAGTTCATCTACAAAGCGACGTGAACGACTTGCCGTAAGGCAAGAAGTTTCTTGCAATCGAAGAAAATCGCATTCGAAGAGCGCGAGTACGGCAAGAACCCGTTTTCAGAGAACGAGCTGCGCGAGATCATCGGCGACGCTCCGATCGAGAAATTTCTCAACTCGCGCACGCCGCTTTATCGCGAAAGGAACATGAAGCAAAAGCCGCCGTCGAAAGACGAGGCGATCAAGCTTATGCTCAAAGATCCGAACCTCCTTAAGCGGCCCGTGATCATCAAGGGTAAGAAGAAGCTCACGGGATTCAACGAAGCCGAAGTCAAAGAGCTGCTTTAGAAAGACGTGGCGGCGCACGGCTGGCGCAAGATTCCATCGGCAACCGATTACCCTGTCAAGCGAGTAGGAGAGGTTCTAACATGGCCGAGGAGACACTTTCAGGTCTGAGTCTGTTTAATAGAGGCAAGGTACGCGACATTTATGATTTGGGGAACCAGCTGCTGCTGGTCGCGAGCGACCGTATCTCCGCCTTCGATGTCATTCTACCAACGCTGATCCCTGATAAGGGGAAAATTTTAACGAAGCTTTCCGAATTCTGGTTCGGCGTGATGAAGGATCTCGTGCCCAATCACTTGATTTCGACGAATGTGGATGAATTTCCCACAGCCTGCCAGCCGCACAAGGCCGAGCTCGAAGCACGCTCCATGCTGGTCAAGAAAAGTATGCCGGCTCCGGTGGAGTGCATCGTTCGCGGTTATCTTGCCGGTTCGGGATGGAAGGATTATCAAAAGACCGGATCCCTCTGCGGCATACCGTTGCCGAAAGGTTTGGCGGAAGCTTCGCGTTTGGATGAGCCGATTTTTACCCCGTCGACCAAAGCGCCTGTCGGAGCGCACGATGTGAACATCACTTTCGACGAGATGATCGCCAAAGTCGGCAAGAATAGAGCGGAAAAGATGCGCGAGGCCACCATCGCGATTTATTGCCGCGCCCGCGAATTGGCGGAAAAAAAGGGCATCATCATCGCCGACACCAAGTTTGAGTTCGGCATCGAAGGCGATGGCATTATGCTGATCGACGAGGTGCTCACGCCGGACTCGTCCCGGTTCTGGCCGGTGGACGGCTACCGGCCAGGCAAGACGCCCGATAGCTTCGACAAACAGTTTGTGCGCGATTATTTACTCGATCTCCATTGGGATATGAAACCACCGGCGCCGGAACTGCCGCCGGACATCGTCAAAAAAACCCAGGCGAAATACTCGGAAGCGCTGCGCCGCCTGATCGGTTAAATTCAAGAATTCACAAAGCACTGGTGGAAGAGCGTCGCCGTAGAGTTTGACTTGCAAGACTACGAGCATCCGTTTATCTTCAACTCAGCCTCAGCGCTGTCGCTCACCACACTGCCGTAGAATTCGCTGCACGAAGCGGCTCGCCTTTCGCCAATCGTAGTCGTGTGGAATGTGGACGAAAGCAAAAAGAATCTTAAGATGCTCGTGCGCGATATGATCAAGCATGACGTACATCGAGTAGTTGCAAACATAATCTCCCGCGTCTGTCGATTTTCCGGCTTGCCGTCCGGTCTTGATTTCGAGAGTCGTGCGGCGATGCGTCGGTCCATTCGTGGAAATCCTCTTTGGTCGATGGGATGCCCGCACGCGTTTTCGATTCGTGGCAGACGATTCGACTTCGATCCTCTGCCTCGAGCTTTGGCCCAGCCCGAGCACGGCGTCCGGCCGATTTCGCTTTAGCGCCTGAACAAACTGCTTTCGATTAAAGCGCACCGGAAAAACGATTTTCTCGAGCTCATCCGACTTCGGCAGCTGGTGGACGATCTTGGCGCTAATATTATCGCGAAATTGTCGATACGGTCCAAAACCGTAGATCAGAACACGCATGGGATTTGAGCGTTTGAATCATCGCCCCGGTGAAAAAACCGCAACTATAAACGAAACTGGCCGGCATGAGCCGGCCAGTTTACTGATCAGGAAAGCTCTAGAGGTTTTTTATTCTTTCCCAGCGGCCCGCATCGCCGCAACGGGAGATTCGCCGCTGCCACTCGGCCCGACCTCCTGGTAGATTTTTCCCCCAGACTTTTTAAATTCTGCGGCCTTTTCTTGCATGCCCGCCTCCAACGCCGCTTGCTCTTCCAATCCCTTTTGCGCCGCGTAATCGCGCACGTCCTGGGTGATTTTCATCGAGCAGAAGTGCGGTCCGCACATCGAGCAGAAGTGCGCTAATTTAGCTCCCTCCGCCGGTAGCGTCTCGTCGTGAAATTGACGCGCTGTATCGGGATCCAAACTCAAATTGAATTGATCTTCCCAACGAAACTCAAAGCGCGCTTGGCTCAATGCATTGTCGCGGAGTTGCGCGCCCGGATGGCCTTTCGCCAAGTCCGCAGCGTGCGCCGCGATCTTGTAGGCGATGACGCCGTCTTTGACATCTTTCTTGTCCGGCAAACCGAGATGCTCTTTCGGAGTCACGTAACAAAGCATCGCCGTGCCGTACCAGCCGATCATCGCCGCGCCGATGGCGCTGGTGATGTGATCGTAGCCTGGGGCGATATCCGTGGTTAGGGGACCGAGCGTATAAAAAGGCGCTTCGTGGCAAACTTCCAACTGTTTGGTCATATTTTCATGGATCAGATGCATCGGCACATGGCCCGGTCCTTCGATCATTACCTGGACATCATCATGCCAGGCGATCTTGGTGAGCTCGCCTAAAGTCTCCAGCTCGCCGAACTGCGCTTCGTCATTGGCGTCGGCGATCGAGCCGGGGCGCAGCCCGTCTCCCAAAGAGAAGGATACGTCGTACGCCTTCATGATCTCGCAGATCTCTTCGAAGTTCGTGTAGAGAAAATTTTCCTTGTGATGGGCCAGACACCACTTCGCCAAGATCGAACCGCCCCGGGAAACAATGCCCGTCACTCGTTTGGCGGTGAGCGGCACATAGCGCAAGAGTACGCCGGCGTGAATCGTGAAATAGGAGACGCCCTGTTCGGCCTGCTCGATAAGCGTATCGCGGAAAATTTCCCACGTCAGCTCTTCGGCCTTGCCGTTGACTTTCTCCAATGCTTGATAGATCGGCACCGTGCCGATGGGCACCGGAGAGTTGCGCAAAATCCATTCACGGGTCTCGTGAATGTTATCGCCGGTGGACAAATCCATGACCGTATCGGCACCCCATCGGGTCGCCCAGATCATTTTCTCGACTTCCTCTTCGATGGAAGAAGCGACGGCCGAGTTGCCGATATTGGCGTTGATTTTAACCAGAAAATTACGCCCGATGATCATCGGCTCGGCTTCCGGATGGTTGATATTTGCCGGGATAATCGCGCGGCCGCGCGCGACTTCGTCGCGGACAAATTCCGCCGTGACGAATTTGGGAATCGCAGCGCCAAAGCTATGGCCGGCATGAGTTCGTCCCGAACCATTCGCGCCGTTTTCCAAAGCCTGTTGACGCCCAATGTTCTCGCGGATCGCGATGTACTCCATCTCGGGGGTGACAATTCCCTTCCTCGCGTAGTGCATCTGGCTGACGTTACAACCAGGTTTGGCGCGCAAGATCGGCCGGCGCGCCGCGTCGGGGAAACGTTCGGTTGCTGAAGAGTTCTTTCGCCCGTTCTTGCCTGCGGGAGGTTGATAGCTTGGGGCCGAGAGCTCTTCCGTGTCGCCGCGGGATCGAATCCAATCGAGCCGGAGCGGTTTCAGTCCTTGTCGAATGTCGGTCTGAGCGTCGGGATCGGTGTACGGTCCCGACGTGTCGTAGACCATCACCGGCGCGTTGGCAGATTCGCCGTGGCCATTGCCGTTGATGCCGCCGTGAGAATTTGACAGCGTGATCGCCCTCATCGGCACGTGAACATCGGCACGATGGCTGCTTTGAATGTAAACTTTGTGGGACGCCGGCAGAGGTTGGCTTGTGATTCCGTTTGGCTTCGAGCCATCTTGGCTATTTGACATGAAACTGCCTCCTTCGGGTTCAGCTAAAAATAACCAGTTAAACGTGACGATAAGGTTTTACGTATTCTTCGTAGAGTCCTTCTTTACCCTTCTCGTCCAATTTCTTTGACCGCTGCATCAACACCTCTTTGGTCTCGACGAACTCTTTTCGACCAAATCCAAGATTGCCCGGATGCGTTCCCGAATCCATGCGAACGGCATCGCACGGGCAGGCTTCGACGCAAAATCCGCAATAGATACAGCGCAGCGTGTCGATTTCGTAGCGAACCGGATATTTCTCGACCGGGTTTTTAGGATCCTCTCCGGCTTCAATATAGATGCACTCCGCCGGACATGCTGTCGCGCACAGGAAGCAGGCGGTACACGCCACCGAGCCGTCTTCTTTGAGGGTCAGCCGGTGACGGCCTCGATAAGTGTCGGGATACGGCCAGCGCTCCTCGGGATATTGCACCGTGATCGCGGCGCTAGCGTTTCGGGCCATGCCGAGCTTCTGCAGCGTATGGATGGCCAAGTTGCGCCAGAAGCGATAGCCGGTGACCGTCAGGCCACGAATCACTTCCGGGAAATAGAGTCGTTCCCAGAGTGACATTTCCTCGATGCGTCTCATGAAATATTCCTAAGTCAGCGGCGCGAAGCGACACTTAACACCGCGCGAAAGCGGTGGCCGGGCCGCTTCTGTTATTGGATTCAAGGTCACTCTACAGACCAATAGCGGGGAAAGTCAAGGAATCGAAACGCTGAAAAAACCGGTGCTTTCGCTCGCTATTCCGAGTCATACTGGAGCACGGAATAAATCCCATATGGCTTCAGTTTCTCTCTCCCCTTCAGGAACGAAAGCTCGATTACAAATGCACATTCCACTACTGTCCCGCCGAGCTTGGTAACCAGCTCAGCCGTGGCAGCGGCCGTGCCTCCGGTGGCGATTAAATCATCCGCAATAACGACTCGGGCGTCACGCGAAATCGCGTCGATGTGAATTTCCAACGTATCCACGCCATATTCCAATTCATAACTGGCACTGTGGGTTTCGAAGGGCAGCTTTCCAGGCTTGCGCACAACGCTAAAGCCCGCGCCTAACTTGTAAGCCAACGCAGCGCCGATAATGAAGCCACGCGATTCAATGCCGAGCACGGTGTCGATCTTCTCTGCGCGGTAACGCTCGGCCAATAGATCGATGGTCTTGGCAAACAACGGCCCATTGGCGAGCAGCGGCGTGATGTCTTTAAAGACGATGCCCGGCTTGGGAAAGTCTGGAATCTCTCGAATCGCCTGGCGGATACGCGCAATGTCGTCGCTCATGTTTGTCGCCCTTCCCTCCTAGAATCTACGAAATGAAATTTGAGATTGGCAATTCCGCAGTGAGGACTAGCCCACAACTGCCGGGCCGTTTCGATGACGAACTCGACTTTTCGCTTCTGATCGTCTTCGCTGAGCCAATTGCCCACGACATCGGAAGCAAAGCCGCAGCGAAAATTGACCCCAGCCAGGGCACTCTCGATCTTCGACAAGTGCGCGCTTAGTCCGGAAATCAATGTCAGTAGCCTGCTAGCCTTTTGGCGTGACCATATCCGATGGCGAAAAACAGCACAACTGAGGTAGGTAAAGCAATGGATCCTTGGCTGTGTTGTTCTTGCGAATTTCGAAGTGAAGATGTGGTCCGGTAACTCTCCCGGTGCTACCAACTTTCGCGATCACTTCACCGCGCGCAACCTGCTGGCCTTCGCGCACGAGGTTCAGCTGGTTATGCGCGTAAACGGAAACAAGCCCTCCGGCATGACGGATGATTACAATGTTGCCATAGCCGCGTAACTGATCACTATAGACCACCTCGCCATGTTCGACTGCTCGAATCGACGTCCCTTCCGGGGCGGCGATGTCGATCCCATCATGAAAGCTCGTGCCACGTGGACCGAAGCCTGAATTGATGGTGCCGCTAACCGGCGAAAGCAGCGATGCCTCGGCTATCTCCTCCGGCTCGGGCGCGCTCGGTGTAACCGGCGGGGCTTCGACCGGCGTGATGATCGCAACTGGAAGCTGACGGGTTGCCCCCGCGATGAAAATCCGCTGTCCAATATGGATCTGGCTGGCATTTTTTATTCCGTTTAGACGAGCCAGTTCTTCGAAGGGCACATCATAAGCTTTGCCAATCCTAAAGAGATTTTCGCCGGGTCTGACAACGTGATAAATGCCGGCGCCGCGCTTCGTCGCGGTAGGCGACAAACTGGCACTCCGTGTGCTGCAAGCCGCAAGCAGCGATAACGACAGAATGACGAGATGAAAAATATCGAGGGACAATTTCATCGGGGTAGGTTGCTACCCTATTTAAATTTAAACGGAATGGGATCGACGTGGAGATTTCGCGGCGCAATCCGTCTGCCACTCAAGGGCCGAAGCGAGAAGCGCGACGCGGGGCTCAATGCCGCCAACCATACTTCCCGAAGAGCTTCACAAACTTGCAGTCACCAAGCTGTTCCTCTTTAAAAGCGGCGCCCGCACGGGTGACGCGGAGCAATATTTGCCCCTGCTCGTCACCGACCGGAATCACTAAGCGGCCGCCGTCTGCCAGTTGCTCCAGCAGCGGTTTAGGCGCTGCCGGCGCTCCGGCAGTGACGATAATGGCGTCATAGGGGGCGTGTTCCGACCAACCGATCGTACCATCGCCGACGTGCAGTGCGATATTTTGATATTCGAGGCGATCCAGCAATGTTCTCGCTTTGCGCGACAAGGCGCGAATTTTTTCCACGGAGAAAACATTGAAACACAGTTCGGCCAGGAGAGCGGTTTGGTAACCCGAGCCCGTGCCGACTTCCAGCACCTTTTCATTGTCGATTAGGCCAAGTGCCTCGGTCATTCGGGCTGCCATATAGGGTTGAGACAGTGTCTGTTTGTCGCCGATCGGCAGAGCGCTGTCATGGTAGGCCCGATTGACGATCCCCGGATCGACAAAGAGGTGTCTGGGTACCTTCCGCAGCGCTGCAATTACCCTGGAGTCGTTGATGCCCCGAGCGATAATTTGCTCCTGGACCATCCGTTCTCGGGCCCAGACGAAATCATGAGAAGTAGATGCTGGGGACTTCACTTCAACAGAACGCGGAGCGGCAGGAAAAGGACCGATATGGTCGCGAATCGTTTCAGCCTATGAAAGCTCATCATGAGCAATTCAAACCTCCCCCCGGCGTAGACGAGCAACTACCCGGCGCGAGCTGAAGGAATCGAGGAGGGGATTGTCAAAAATCTCAGCCGGATACCCCATAGTGGCTTTGCGTGATCGGGCGGCTTCGTTCGGAGCAAAAATTACCCCAGGCGAACATTAGCACAAAAGCAACGCTATTTTCCACAAATGGGAACGGCGGTTCGCAATTGGCCGGATAAGATCGAGCGGGACCAGCCAAACCCAGCTGGGACTCAATTCACGGATCGACGCAGGTTTAGGAATAGTTTTTAGAAACGCCGGCGGCCCTGTCAGACCTTGCCCCGCCCTTTTAGCTCCCGCAGACGCCAAGCAATGATGCCCTCGACATTGTCCGCGGGCATCGGTGTCGGTAAGGCACTCGGTTCCGCGCCGAGCTGCACGAGCTTTTCCCGCATGGTCGCGAGACTGGCGTAAAGCCGCTGATACTCGTCGACGTTTGTCGAGCACTCTTTGAGCTTGTCATCGATACTATTGAGACAGCGCTCCAAAGCTTGCTTTTCTTCCTCAAAAACCGTGCCGAGCTGTTCGCGAATTTCATAGGTCTGCTGGTGTAATGTTTCGTTGATATGGGCCAAGTTGATCTTCATCTGGAGGATGATTTCCATCAGCCGCTCTACGGACTCGCCGTTCATGTGTGCCACCCATGTTGCCTTTCAACACATCTATGCATCGTTGGAACCGATCGGAAGCCACGTTGCCCCCATGTGAAGCCGTAGTTTGATTTCACTTCGCTCACACTTGTAGTCTGACGAGCATCGCAAAGTCAAGAAAATGTTCTGTTACGGCTCTCGTCAACGGAACACATCGTCGACGCGGGACAAGCGCGTGAGACATACAAGCAGGGGGCGGGCTTCAGTGGGAGATTCGTGAAAGTGACAGGAGTAAAGATGACCAGCCCGGCGAGTTGAAACCGAAAGCAATAAAGAATTTTATTTCACACGAAAGGTCTTGCCTTTTATAGCCTTCCTTTTTAATCGGTGATTCTTTTTGCCTCTCCCAAATCCGGTATCAGCGTTCACAACCATCAACACATGGACTTGAGCTTGCCATTGCTCTTCACAAAAGATCCCTTTAGGTCGAACCAAAAAACAGAATTTTTTTGATTTTGAAGGTCCTGATAGTCAACCGGTATAAATCAGAGACCCATACCCATACGGCAGCGCAGGGCGCGTGTTCTGGCCCACGCGCCCTGCAGCGTTCGTAAGACTTAGAACCAACGTGCGCGTTGTCGTTCCGGCGACTCTTTCCCACTACGGATTGAGAACGTTCCTCGCTTCGGCCTGTCCAATCAGTGTGCTGCCTCGTCTTCCTCAAGCAAAAATCCCTGGGCGCGCGCATTGGCCGCGGCCTTCGTCACTGCCGCGACGTAGCCGGCGTGATCACCGTAATGCTCTTGGAGCGACGGGCGCGGATCGTTGTTTGCCGTGCGATTATCCTTGGTTTTGGCGAACGGGATCATTCCCCCAACATAATTGCAAATCTGCTCCTTGTGGAATTAGCGGCGGTGATGTTCCAACCGAGATATCTACCGACCGGCGCACGGCTTTATCCGCTCGGGACCGCTGACACTAGCGGCTTGCAAATGGAGCCGCTAAGACTCCCCTTTGGGGAATCGCTCTGACCGTGGTTGGCATTCGTCTATTGAAGCTAACGCGGGGGCGAGGTGAAGCGTTCAACCGACGCCATCAATTTCCCAGGATCGAGCGGCTTTGGCAGGAATATGACCTTCTCCTGCAAGATCGCCTTAGCTGCGTCTGGAGAGAGGTAGGCTGTAACAAGAATCACTGGGATCTCGGGCCATTTTAATCGCATCTCAGTGAGTAGGCCGAACCCGGTGACTTTCGGCATTGCGAGGTCTGTGATCACAAGATCGAAGTCGTGTTTAGCAAGAATGGCTAACGCCTCGTCTCCGTTCCTTGCTTCCATAACTTCGTGCCCTGCAGTCCGCATGAGCCGAGCAAAGGTATATCGAGCGGCGTCGTCGTCTTCAACCAAAAGGATCATTCCTCAAGTCTATACGATGACGTGTTCTTAGCAAGAACGTTCTATTCCAACCGCTGAACTATCCCTTCAATCTTCGTCTGTACCCGCTACCTGACCAGTCCACAGCACTTCGCTCGCTAGGGCAGGATAAATTCTCTTACTTTTGCTTTGATTAGCTCGGACGGAATTGGTTTTTGCAAGTATTCGACCATTCCCGCCCGGAGCGCTTCTTCCCTCCATTCCCCCCCGCTCCAGGCGCTGCAAGCAATAATAGGTATATGGGCCGTCGAGGAGTTTTTTCTTATCGCTCTTGCTGTATCCATGCCCGTCATATCGGGTAGATCGAGATCCAACAGGATAAGATCGGGTTTGGCGGAAAGTGCTTTTTCTATTCCCTGAGTACCGGTCCCCGCGTCTAACATTTCGTAGCCGGCAGACCGCAGCATAGAAACAAAGATTTCCCGCACGTGTTCATTGTCTTCAATGATGAGAACACTCTTTGCCATGTTAAGTGTCGTAAGCGCTCAGTTAAGAAGTCTTTGGTTATGAGTTAGTTTGTCTCTTCCGAGGCCGATGCGCTGACCTCGAGAAAATTCGCAAACAAGAGTTTTGTCCCCCGTCTCGCATTGAGGTCTGCTTCATGGAAGGTCATTATTTTATCCGAGCGATTTGGTTCAAGCAATCGCTACTGCCTAACGCCCCAGGCGTTCGAGCTGCTCGAGGTGATCGGTTTCCGATGCGAGCATATCCTCCAGCCGTATCATCAGCCCTTTATCGCCGAACTCTGCTGCCTGGTCGATCCGTTTGGCATAGTTCCTTATTATTTTGCGTTCGCCGGTAATATTCTCCTGTAAAAGCTGCCGAGCGGATTCCAGCTCTGCCGGTAGCGCTGGTCGGATATGCACCTCGCCGCCAAGCGCCACAATCTTATCCGCCAGAAACATCGCATGGTCTAGCTCACTCGGCGTCTCTTTTTTCAATAACTCGCGAAGTTCGTGGCCGAGCATACCGCGACCCGCCGCAGCGTGATACACATTTCTGAGCAGGGTTTCGAGCTCGAGGTTTAGATCCTCATTCAGGCCGCTGATGAGTTCCTCGCGCGTGATGGTAACGGAATGACCGACCACATGTGTGACGGGCAATTTGAAGCGACGCTCTATGCGCCGAGGTTGGTCGAGGGCCATCCAGCGGGACCTTTGAAGCGGCAGGGTCGAGACAACAATGCCGTGGTAGTTTTCTTGGTGGCGTTGGAGCTCGTCCTCGATAGCTTTTACAGGCGAGGGATCGCCCACTTCCGTTCGGACGACTTTCGCGCCTATTCCTTCCAAATGCTCCTTCGCGGTTTGGGCGGTCCGCGTCGCTATCGTTTCACCATCGCCGTCCTGCCAATCGAGCAGATCTTCCACCGGTGTGGCAGGCACTAACAAGACGAACTCCGTATCTGCCTCCTTTGCAAGGATATCCCGAATTGCGCTGGTTAGCTCCGGGCTCGAAGCGGTTTGGTTGGCCAAAACGAGATACCGTGGCATATCACACCTCCGGACAGTTATTGACCGATTAATCAAAAAATAGGACGAACATGATAACAATACAAGGTTATCCCTCGACGGCGCTGGAATGCTGACAACAGGAATTTGGCGGACTACTGTAATGCGCCTTACTGAATTTTCTTGCCTTTGATGCAGAAAACCCGGTGATGGGTAAAGAACATCAATAATCTGCGCCAACAGGGAGCGAAGGCGCAACATCGCCGCTTAAGGCTCGAACGCATGCGCTCCAGCGAACGGGCCAAGTCTCCAATTTCGTCGCGCGCAATAAGACACTCTCCGCCGACCGAGGTTTCGAGATCGCCCATGGTGACCTTGTCGGCGATTTCTGCTAGGCCAACAATGGGTCGAACGATCCACTGAGCTAACCGAAACGACGGAAGCGCGCCGACGAGGGGAACGATAGCTATTATTCCGATAATCGGAACAAGCGCGTATCGTATCTCTATTTGTACGGTGGCAATCCGGGACATCAACATGCTATCGGACTCGCGAAGGGGCATGACGGGTGTGTCAGGCAGATGGCTCGATTTTGTTTCGATACCGTTTGTTTCCGAGCGCTTTTGATTGATCATCGAGGGCGGAGCTTTCATCCTCTGTAATCCAGCTTCCGAGGGCGCCAATCTTTGCAGCTTCGGTTCCTTGCTCCAATAGAAGCCCCCCGGCGGCCCTCATGAGCATATAAGGAGAGACCTTCTTTCTGGCTGCCACACAGGCCATCGCAAGTGCCGTATCACAGAGGATATTGATCAACCGGGGTGTTCCTCCCGAATAATGCCAGATAGCCTCGATCCCGTTTTTAGTAAAAATCTCTGGACCGTCATAGCCTACGATCTGGAGGCGGTGACGAATATAATGGTCTACCTCACTCGTCGTCTGAAAAGAGTAGAGATGGTGGTGAATCGCGATTCTTTCTTTGATTCGGCGCAAAGAGGATTTGTTCAATTTTGTTATCAACTCCGGTTGCCCCACGAGCACAATCTGCAGCAATTTTTCCTCATCCGTCTCCAAATTTGACAGATCGCACAAACCCTCTAGCGCCTCATCGCTGAGCTTTTGGGCTTCATCGATCAGCAGGGCGACAGTGCGACCTGTTCTGAGCTGATGAATTAGATAGCTATTTAGATCCTGAATCATTTCTAATCGGGTTTTTTCTTTGTTGTTGAGTCCCAGATTCTGCACCATCAACTCAGTCAAGCCATACGAAGTGAGGTGACTATTGGAAACAAACACAAAGTGGACACGCGCGTCCATATGACGCATCAGTTTGCGCAACAGGATCGTCTTACCGGTTCCCACTTCTCCCGTGACCAGCATGAAACCTGTTTTGCTTTCAATTCCGTGAACGAGCGCTGCCAAGCCCTCGAGGTAGAGAGGGTGACTGAAAAAAAACCGCGGATCGGGCGTTACACTGAAGGGCGTTTCTCGAAACCCGAAATGACCCTCAAACATGGCTTTGTGTTCTTGCGACCTGGAAAATTCGATCATTGGATTGCCCTCCTTTTAAAGGCGGTCATTACCGGTCTTGATCTTGACGCACTTCACCCGTTTCCGTGCTCAACTGTTGGAGCACGATAAGAAGATCCTGCGCAATGAAAGTAGATTGTCGTGACGGAGATGGTGCGAGGAGAGAAACTCATAATTTTTTCATTTAACATTGTCAAGAAAAAAATCGCCCCAACAAAAAATATTTTCGCGATGAGCCCTGCGCATCTGTTTATAGTCCTGTGGATGGTGTGGATAAGAACGTGTTGTGGCTGCAAAACTGGACTTATCCACAGCTGTGGATAAGTCTTGCCGTCAGATCGGATTATTTTGTCTGGAAAATTCGATCAAGTCTCGGTCCTGTGCTGAACCCGACCAATTTTTCGTCAAGCTGAAACAAATTCCCGCGGACGGATTGCGAGGAAAGATTGATGGATC
>DASPXM010000359.1:0-9520 GCA_035637295.1 Verrucomicrobiia bacterium | reverse complement strand
GAGCCACGAGCGGCCGCCGGAGATCACGTCAAGACTCGCCCACTGTTGCGCGAGCAGCGCCGGATGGCGCTGCGGAAACGTTGCCATACAGCCAACGGCAAGCTTTACCTTCGTTGTGATTGCCGCCAAAGCGGATAGCAGTGCGATCGATTCCAGTCGCGGCTTGGCGAGCAAACTATCGCCCACCCACACGGCGCTGAAGCCGCCGGAGTCTTCGCCGCGTCTCGCCATGTCAAAGAGCTCAGCAACCGTAACCGCGCCGATGATGACGCCACGGTTCGCCAACGTCAGTCCGAAGGAACTCATAGATCACCTTTCCAAAAATCAGTTTTGCCAGGCGGGTTATAACATATGGAAGCGTTCGATGCGAAAGCACCGTCGCGGGAAAGTATTGGACCAAAATTTCAGCTGCAGAAGATTATGGCGACGCTGTTTCTAAGTCGTACGCTGAGTCCGCGAAAGTTGGACATCCTCGCATGCGCATGTTAATGCCACCAGATAATGAGCACAAAGACGATCGGTTATGATGAGGAATTTGAACGATGAAAGCGAGCTTCAGAGATTACATTGACTTACTGCGCAAGAACGATGAGCTGCTGGAGATTGCCAAAGCGGTAGATCTTCGCGATCTCGCGGCGTTAGTCGCACAGTCAGAAAAAGCGCTGCTATTTCAAAATGTCCGTGGCTATACGATGCCGATCGTGTCCGGATTGCTACAGTCGCGCAAGCGTATCGCGCTCGGCATGGGTGTGGCCTACGAGAGGGTTGCGGACAAGCTCGGTAAGGCCATGGAAAAACCGATCAAGCCGAAACGGGTCACCAGCGCGCCGGTGAAAGAAGTGACACTGACCGGAAAAAAGGTCGATCTGTATAATTTGCCGGTGCCGGTGTTCTCGGTTATGGACGGTGGTCCCATGATCACCGGGGCCGTCGTGATCGCAGAAGATCCCGAGTTCGGCATGAATGCGGGGATGTATCGGTTGATGCTCAAAGAAAGAAACATCACCGGCATTGACCTTGTTACGCCGAATAACCTGCGCAAGTTTGGCGAGCGGGCACTGGCGAAAAAGAAGCCGCTGCCGATTTCTATCTCTATTGGCACGCATCCTTACGAGTTGGTCGCATCGACGTTCAAGGCCAATCTCGGCGTCAACGAACTGACCTTTGCCGGCGGTCTGCGCAACGAGTCGCTGCGCCTCGCGGACGGCGAAACCGTGCCGGTGCCCTGCATCGCCGATGCCGAAATTGTTTTGGAAGGCGAGATTCTCCCCGAAGGTTGGGTTCACCCGGAGGGGCCGTTCTGCGAGTTTAACCGTCTGATGGGCGGCCTGCACATGAACCCACGCGTGCGCGTCAAGGCGATCATGCATCGCAAGGACGCAATGTATTATGCGCTGCAGATGCCGTGGGAGAATATCTGGATGAGCGCGCCGATTTATGAAGCGGCGGCCCGGCGCGTGCTCTTTGAAGCCGGCGTGCAGACAGTGGCAATCAACGTCACTCCCGGCGGCTGCTGCCACTGGCATATCATCGCGTCGATCAAGAAGCAGCCGGGCGATGGAAAGAATGCGATCATGGCACTCTTGTCGATCGCTGATATCAAGCACGTGACGATCGTCGACGATGACATTGACATCTTCGACCCCATCGACGTCGAATGGGCCATAGCAACGCGCGTGCAAGCCGACCGCGATGTCGTCATCGTCTCGAACGCGCGCTCCAAGCCGCTCGATCCGTCGCTGCCGCCGCCACTGCACGGAAAAATTCCGACCACCGCCAAGATGGGCATCGATGCCACGATTCCGGAAAATATCCCAACACAACGCTACACGCGCATCGTTTACTATCATCAGGGAAAGGTTAAGCTCAGCGATTACGTTGGCCCGGCCGCGGCAACAGCGAAGCCCAAACCCGAGACCACTGAAAGCGTCGAGGCGCTCATCGGCAAGATCGAAACGGCACTGGGTAAATCACACTGTTTCTTCGCCGACCTCTTGGAAAAATTTCCTAAGGCGGAGTACAAAACCGTCGCTGGTGCCGTCGCCCGGTTGTATGAAGAGGGAAGGATTAGTCAGGATCAGGATGGGAAGTTTGAGCTAAAGGAGCGAGCCGCCTAACAGTCGTCAAACGATCCGGGCAGTTTGAATGATTCGCTTCGTCATGGCAAAATTCCATTTCTGTCGGAATACGATTGCTGCGAGTTTGGCTATTTCCGGCGAATTTTAGGGTTGGGTTTCCGGGACAAAATGGCGCCGCCTCAGAGGCTTTCCGCCGCATGAGTTTTTTGTCTCCGGGGGACGTGGTTAGCTGGAGAAAGCGCCAGCAGAGCGAGTCGAATCTTTGTGCGGGCGTGTGGTTGTTTGAGCGTCGCTGTGATATTGACGGGAGCAAAGGGGAAACAATATGGATGAGATGACTAAGCGGTTGTTCGTAGGGATAAAAATTACCAAGGCCCTACAAGACGAACTGGATAGTCCGGCTCCGGGAACGAAACAGTACTTCGAAGGGAACGGCAACGATTATCTTCAAATAGTCAGCCTCAGGGATGAAAAGTTCATCGGTCGGTATCTCAAGGATGGATTTCCGGCTACCAATATCGGGGATGTCAGTCGTAATGTCTGCAGCATCGTTAAATTGATCACGCGCGGCCGCCGCATCGAAGAAAACGACGTGCACATCTATTCCTGTTAAGCCGAAATCCGTCACGCACCGTATCAACCCGTCCGTTGCCACTCAGGTTCGAGATCTTACACCACGTATTCCTCCCCGGCTGATTTGAGGAGCCGTCCCGTTCAGGCCTGAAACGCGCTCTGCGCTTCACTGCTGGAACTCATCTCGACGAACGGAATCCTTTGGAATGACCGGTGAATTTGTCAGTAATCACCTGAGCCGATTCCACCGTGCCGGGCTGAGCCGTCACTGCAAACCTGCGGCTTTGAGATATTGTAAATCGATGAAGCGCTCCACCGGTGGCAAAGGCGGCTTGAGCTCGCCGGCCTCGCCCATGACTCGAATGACTTCAGCGAATCCTTTGACGTCGATCTCGCCTTGTTTGGGGACGACGCCCCGGTCGGGCTCGAAATAGAGGGATAGAGTTTGCCGAGCGATTTCTTCGGATGAGCCGGTTGTGTCGACGACAATGCGGACGACTTCGTCTCGGTGCGCGGGATCACGCATGTAACGGTACGCCGATGCGAGCGCTCGGACATAGCGCACGAGGGCATCTTTGTTCTTTTCGCCCCATGAGCGGCGCACGGCGCTTACGACGAATTGAAAGTTGGCCATGGCGTCGGTGGAGACGCCCAGGCGCAGGTAACCCTGCTGCATCAGGACGAAATCTTCCGGTTGACCGAGCGGCACGGCGTCGCATTCGCCTTTTCTGAGACAATCGGCCCGTGCCGGCGTGCCGACCAGCTCTTTGACCTTGAAATCGCCTTCCCTAATACTGTTCATCGCCATGAGTTTGCGCGTCGAAATCGATATCGTATCGACGGCTAGAGAAAGGCCGACGGTTTTGCCTTTTAGGTCGACGAAACTTTTGATCTCAGGTTTTACGATCAAGCTATAGATCGGCGTTGCCGTCTCGCCGAGAATGGCGACGTTGTCGGAACCCTTGAGCACATCCTGAATCAGGTAAGGAGTCGCTGTGCGCGTGATATCGACCGCGCCCTTAGTCAGGGCAACGACCATGTTGGCGGCGCCGCCTTCGATGGGCTGCATTTCGAGATGGATGCCCTCGCGCGCAAAAAAGCTTTTGCGTTGCGCAATCGAGAACTGCAGTGAGGATACGGTTTTGATGGTTGAAGGGATCTGGCCGTAACGGAGCTCAATCGTCTGAGCCCAAACGGTCTGGAGCGGCGCGCTGAAAAGAACGGCGGTGGCTAATAGAACAAGCTCCTTCATAAGCGAACTCCCGATTAATAATTAGCTTTGAGTTGAGGCTTATAACCCAAGCGCGAAACTTTGTCCACGACGACTGTTGTCGCCCGATGCTGCAAGAAAGTCGCATGTCTGGTATATGTAAGAGATGCAAATTCTCCAGGTTACGCTTTGGATGTACGCAACGGCGCTTCGGCGATCGTTGGAGTGCTTGGGTAAGAACTGGGTGGTGAGTTTTGCGCCGGTGGTCTACGGCATCGGGCTATCCATCATCGGGACGCTGGTCGCTCCCTTGGGGATTATTGGCGGGTTTCTATATTCGATCGCGAGCGCGGCCTGCGCCAGTTCGGCTCTCTATTTGATCAAGAACATGGTCGAAAGCGGCAAGACCAACCTGAGAGACTTTGTTGACGGATTTACAGTTTATCTTTGGGAAGTGATCGCTATCTGGTTTATTTTGTGGATACCCAAGTGGGCACTAGCAACAAGTTTAGCTTCTGTGCCCAACGGCGCGCTCATTTTCTTCTTAATTCAGCTCTGTTTGTACATCATCCTGAACGCGGTGCCCGAGTTGATTTACCAGAGCCGAACTTCCGGTTTGGAACTGATTGGCGCAAGTTACAACTTCATTGTTGAAAATTGGGTCGAGTGGCTGATACCCAACCTCATCCTTTTCGCGGCGGGTTATCTCCTGCTTGATTTCGTCGGATCGCTCTTTTACGGTCTGCCTGGATTTGCACGAATTTTCCTATATGCCCTTGTTCTCGGGCTCTGTCTGACTTACTTCATGACTTTTCGAGGTTTTCTCTTTGCACAGTTACACGGGACGACGCGGCGAAGCCGAATTTACCACTACAAGGCCCGGACCAATTGATCCGATGGTTATCTAACGACCGCCAACTTGACCTGCATAGGCTCTTATGGTGTCTTGGTGAAACTCCCCAAAGCACGCAGATGAAGATTACCAGTATCAAGGGATTCGCGGATATTTTTCCCGGCGAGGTGGAAATCTGGCAATCGGTCGAAGCGACCGCGCGCCGAGTTTTCAACTCCTACAATTTTTCCGAGGTCCGCATTCCCATCTTAGAGAAAACCGAACTGTTCAGCCGCTCGATCGGTGAGACCACCGACATCGTCGAGAAGGAAATGTACACGTTTGAAGATCGCGACAGTCGTGGCGGCGATACCACGGAGACGACTAAGCTGACGCTTCGCCCCGAAGGAACAGCAGGAGTAGTGCGCGCTTATGTCGAATCCGAAATGTACAAGATCGAGCCGGTGCGTAAACTCTATTACATGGGGCCGATGTTTCGCCGCGAGCGGCCCCAGAAGGGTAGGATGCGGCAATTTCATCAGATCGGCGCCGAAGCGCTAGGGCGCGGCGATCCGTATATCGACGCAGAGATTTTGCTCCTGCTCAGCGATTTTTTTTCCGCGGTGGCTCTGACCGAGCCCTCGCTCCAAATCAACTCGCTCGGTTGTTCGGAGTGTCGCCCCAAGTATCGTGAATTGCTGCTGGCATTCTTGAAGGAGCGCGAAAATTTGCTCTGCGAGAATTGCCGCCGTCGCATCGATCGTAATCCGCTGCGGGCTCTGGACTGCAAAGAACCCGGTTGCATCGAAGCGACGAAAGACGCGCCGTCGATTCTCGACTCCCTCTGCGCCGCTTGTCGCGAGCACTTTGAAACCGTGCAGCGCTTGCTCCGGCAAACCGGCGTCGGATTCACGCTCAACCCACGCATGGTGCGCGGTCTCGATTATTATTGTCGGACGACCTTCGAATGGACGACTGCGCGGCTCGGTTCGCAGAGCGCGGTTGCGGCTGGCGGCCGCTACGACGGCTTGGTGCAGGAGCTCGGCGGTCCGGCGATTCCGGGCGTAGGCTTTGCGATGGGCGTCGAGCGACTGACAATGTTGCTGCGCTTGCAGGAAGGCGCAATGGCCAAAGGTCCGGAATTGTTCGTCGTTTGGGTCGGCGAGAAAGCGCGCGATTGGGCTTTTCCCGTTGTTCATCGCCTGAGACAGAAAGGCATAGCCGTCGAAATGGAAGGAGAGGCGCGAAGCTTGAAAAGCCAGATGCGCCGCGCCGACAAGTTCAAAGCAGTTTCAGTTTTGATCGTCGGCGACGACGAACTGGCAAACGGCAGAGTGGTATTGCGCGACATGGCGACAAAACAACAAGAAGAAATTAGATTGGATCGCATCGAGACGGAACTGATGGCGAGGAAGGCAAGTTGATGGCGACGGAGCGCGTATTTAACGACCAGCTGGACGACTGGAAACGCACTTGCTACTGCGGCGAACCGCGGGCGGAGTCGGTCGGAGCGGAAATGACTTTAGCCGGCTGGGTGCATAGCCGGCGTGACCACGGCGGCGTCATATTCGTCGATCTGCGCGACCGCAAGGGCCTATGCCAAATCGTCTTCAATCCGGAAATCGATGCGTTGGCCCATGAGAAGGCAGGGCAAATTCGCTCGGAAGACGTGATCGCCGTGCGCGGCGTCTTGTCCAAGAGGTCGCCGGAAACGATCAATGCCGATCTCGCGACGGGCGAGGTGGAACTTGTCTGCCGAGAGCTTCGCTTGCTCAACGCCTCGCAGGTGCCGCCGTTTAATATCGACGACGAGACCGAGGCCAACGAAAACACTCGGCTCAAGTATCGCTATCTCGACCTCCGCCGGCCGCAAAGCCTGCGGCACCTATTGCTGCGCTATCGTATGACCAAGCTGATCCGCGACTATCTGGATGGTCTAGGATTTATCGACGTCGAAACTCCGGTCTTGACCAAGAGCACCCCGGAAGGCGCCCGCGACTATCTAGTTCCCAGTCGCATCTACCACGGGAAATTCTACGCGCTGCCGCAGTCGCCGCAGCTGTTCAAGCAGATTCTCATGGTCGGCGGGCTCGACCGATATTTCCAAATCGTCAAGTGTTTCCGCGATGAAGATTTGCGCGCCGATCGCCAGCCCGAGTTTACCCAACTCGATATGGAGATGTCGTTCGTCCAACCAGGTGATGTGATGCAGGTAGTCGAGGGAATGATTTGCTTGTTGTTTAAAGAACTTATGGGCATCGAGCTCAACTGGCCCTTTATCAGGCTGACGCATCAGGAAGCGCTCAACCGCTTTGGCTCGGATAAGCCGGACATGCGCTTCGCTTTGGAGATCCGGGATTTCACCGAGGCGTTACGCAATTGCAAGACAAAAGTTTTTTCCACGGCGATTGAAAAAGGTGGCGTGGTGAAAGGTATCCGCATCGCCAAAGGCGGAGAGCTGTCGCGTAAGGATTTGGATGACATGACGCCTTTCGTCGCCACCTTCGGTGCCAAGGGCATCGCCTGGACCAAGATTGCGGATGAAGGCTGGCAGTCGCCGATCGCAAAATTTCTCTCGGAGGCAGAGCAAAAGGATGTCGAAAAGATCGCCGAAGCCCAAGTCGGCGACGTCATTTTGTTTTCGGCCGACACGGCTAAGATCGTTCACGACGCGCTGGGCAATCTGCGCCTCTACCTGGGTGAAAAATTGAATTTGATCCCCGAGAAAGAATACGCGCTCGTTTGGGTTGTCGATTTCCCGCTGATGGAATTTGACCCGGCCGAGAAACGCTATGTGGCTTTGCATCACCCGTTCACAGCACCGTTAGAAGAAGATTTGCCTCTGCTCGACGGCGATCCTTCCAAGACTCGTTCCAAGGCTTACGATCTGGCGCTGAACGGCATCGAGATCGGTGGCGGCAGCATCCGCATTCATCAAGTGGAGCTGCAGAAAAAAATCCTCGCCCTCATGGGCATTGGTGCCGAAGAGGCCGAGTCAAAGTTCGGGTTTTTTCTGGAGGCGTTGAGCTACGGCGCCCCACCCCACGGCGGCATCGCCTTCGGCATCGACCGGATGGCAATGCTGTTGAGCGGGGCCAAATCATTGCGTGACGTGATTGCGTTTCCGAAAAGCCAGCGCGCCGTGTGCATGCTGACGGACGCGCCGTCGAACGTCGAACCACGCCAGCTGCGGGAATTGGGCATCAGGGTGACGGCCGCAGACAAAAGTAGTCAGTAATCAGTCCGCGCTTATCAGTTTGGGTTGATAAGGGGCCACTGGCGATTGATCACCTGCTATCCTTTTGCCTTGAGCGGGCGCTGTCCTTCTGCTATTTTCGCATCACTCACATGCCAAAGATTCGCTCGCTCCTTTTACTTGTTCTGTTCGGCTGCAGTTTCGGATCCGGTAATATTCAGAGCAGACACTCGACAGACTTGGAAACGCGGCGGATTCGCCGCATCGCGGTCTTGCCGCCGAGTACGATGAGTGGAGCGCCAGAAGCCAAAATTCCTTTCGCTCCCGTTCCTGATCAGAAGTCGAGCGAGCGGGACGCGCCGGAGCATCTGGCGAGATTTATCTATTCGGCGATGGTGGCCTTGCCTAATTGGCAAGTCGTTTCGGAAAGCGAAGTGCGCGAAGTCAGTCAATCCATTGGATCAACCAGTGAGGCGGCGCGACTCAAACGCCTCGGCGAGATGGTTTACGCCGACGCGGTGATGATCGGTCGGGTGCAGCGTTACCGCGAGCGCGTCGGCGACGAATGGGGCGCCAAGAGTCCTGCCTCGGTGGCGTTCGTTCTCGAGTTGGTCGATGTGCGGCGCGGCGACGTGATCTGGTCGGCGCGCTTCGATGAGACACAAAAGTCTCTTAGCGAAAATATTTTTGCTCTCGGCGACATCGGCCAGCGGGGCGTGCGCTGGCTAAGCGCTGACCAGCTGGCTCAAGATGGAGTCAAGAAAGCCGTCGCCCAGTTACACCAAATCATCGCGCGCAATCCTATTTCCTGATTTATCGGCTCTCGCTTTCGGTGACCGGACCCAATCCCGATCGCGCCTGCAATTGCGGGTCGATCTCGAATGGCTTGGCCATTCGCTCGCTCACCAGTCTGCCAAGCTCGGCAAGTTTCCGAAAACTTCCACGATCGAGTAATACCGACTCTTCGTTTATTAAAACGATTCGCAACGCCGGGATTGGAAATTTTTCCGCGGCCGTGGAGCCGCCGAGGGCGAAGCCGCTGTAGACGTGATCGATACCGAGTTTAATCTTGCTGATCTCCTCCTGGGTCGCGCGCAATTTTGTCGTACGATAGAAGCTTCGGCGAAGTAGGGTGATTTGCCGAGAGCGGCTGTCGATCTCGATGACCCGGCGTTGGGTGACGAGAAAGATCGCGACGCCGAATAGGAGGAGATTCATCACGGGGAAGTACCAAAGAGAGCTGGCCGGACCGACAAATCCGCGCAAGCGCAACGCCTGGATAATGGGGATCGAAGTAAACAGCAGCATGAGCGCCAAGGCGAGACACAAGAACGCCGGGAAGCGCGCTCCCTGCCAAAGCAAACGGAGCTTTTGCGGCGTTTGTTCGACGACATGAAAGCCCAGGCGATTGCCGATCGCTTCGAACTGGACTGGGTTGCCGATCATGGGCTGGAAAAACGGCTACGGACAAAGCGCGGAGCGAGATTTACTGGTTTTTTTGTTCCCGATAAAAGTCTCGGAAACGGTATTCTCTTAGATGGATAAGATTTTGGTAGGAACCGAAACGCTGTGCCGGATCACTCACTTCGTCGAGCAAGTCGCGATGGTGATCTTCGCTCTCGAACACACGG
>DASPXM010000358.1:0-13896 GCA_035637295.1 Verrucomicrobiia bacterium | reverse complement strand
GGCGGACGATCCGGGAGATCCGGTCAGCGCGATCAGGGTGCGCGCGCTGATGATTCCCCCTGGCATTCCAGATTTTATGACCCGGACTCGCTTAGTCCATGCAGGTCAGGTTACTCTCGCAGGGAAAGCATGGGCCGGCCTCCTGAGCGTCACTCGTGTGGAGGTGAGCGTGGACAGTGGGTCCACGTGGTCGGAGGCCCAATTGGACAAAGCGGTTTCATCCTTCGCCTGGAGGACATGGACGTTTGTCTGGAATGCTACCCCAGGCGCCCGCACCCTCTGTGTGCGCGCGACGAATTCTGACGGGAACGTGCAGCCACTAGACCAGGAGTGGAACTTCGGGGGCTATGGCAACAATGGAGTGCAGCGCATAAGTGTTATAGTGGAGTGAAAACGCTCAGACTAAGCCCAAGGCGAATGAAGGAGGTAATGAAATAATTGGGCATTATCCGTCTGTGCAGAGTTTCTCTCGAACCATGAAAAGTATTTTCTCAGCGGCGCTGCCATCACGCCGTCTTGTCGCTTCGTGCCCGGGATTTAGGCGGGTATCAATTGTCCCGCGTCGCCGCCCGCTTTTGGTAATTCCAAATGCCGTCGCGTTGCGCTGCGCGGCCTTTCAGGACGTCCCTGAAGTGCGGCTGCTCGTAAAGTGGTGTGCGATTGACCATCTCGTCTAGGAGATCGCTGGTGAGATAGGTGTAATCCTTGCCCTGCGCGCAGTAGGCGAGATAGTTCAGCTGCGCTTGCTCTTCGAGCTGCGCCATTCCCATCACTGCCTCTGAAAGATTGCTTCCCGTCGTCACGGCGCCGTGGCCGCGCAGCAGTATTACTGGGCTGTCGCCCAACAACGTTGCGACCTCCATACCCTCAGCATCGCTCTGGATGGTCTTGACGTGGGGGTAAATAGGCAGCGAATCGCGCACCAGTTGTGCGCCTTCTTGACGCATCGGCTTCAGCGAGCCTGTGAGGACGCTCATCAGGATGGTATAGCGCGGGTGGACATGGACGACGGCCTGGACCCGCGGGTGCGTTTTGTAGATGCAAGCGTGGATCTTCACTTCAGAGCACTGCGTCAGTCCCGCTCGCCCCGCGATGAGGAATCCTTCAGTGTCGCACATGACCATGTCGTCAGGCTCCATGATCGCCAGAGCGTCGAACTCATACTCGCGGCCCTTGATGAAGAAATGGTGAGGCTCTGAGGGGACGCGCATGCTGGCGTGCCCGAGGGCAGCAGTCACGCCGTCCGCTAGCCCTAGATTGGCAAGCACCCGGTTCGCAGTCGCGACCTCACGCTTTATGTCTTCGAGATCTGAGTTCATTTCTAGCCTCCGTCCTCTGAGTTAAAAACGTTTCAAAACAAACAACAACAGTTTGGTTCCAGTCCTAGTCCGGCACCGGTGTAATGAAAATTGGCTTCTTAGAACCGCACCTAGAAGTCTGAAAACCGGTTCCATCTGCGTCATACGAGCCAAGGGAATGCAATCATTGTGAGGCAGAAAGTATCTGATAACGATGTATTACTCAATTTGATCGTGGCTGTCGGGAAGCGGCAGGACTCAGCAGCAATGCCGCGTGACAATCATGGTCACCGCTGGCTAACACCGCGAGTAGTATAGGAGGGGACAGGACCTGATTTCTAGGACTTGACTATTTTGAGCGATGGGCGCTCCGCGGAATTACTGAGTTCGTGCTGCAAGCGAAAATGTTTAGGCGACGCGCCGGTTCGACCTTTTGGAGCAGTGTTCAGAGTGACCATTGAGTTTTGCGGCCTTCCAGCTCATGAATCCTTGGCGCATATAGCCGGGGTTTAGCTGTAGATGCTCACAGATATTCGCAAAGGAAAAAAACGCAGACTCGTCGGTATCCAAAATCCACTCTTCTGCCGCTTGGAACAGTTCTCTTCCCCTCTTATGGTTCGCAAGAACATATTTCTGAAAGTCTTCAGTCGCGCTTTCCAGCACTGCCAGCATAAGCCTTTTCTCTCCGTCGCGGGTGCGCTGCTTGGATAGGTCCTCTATAATTCCACCGTCTGTAGGTTCGATCATAGACAATGCTGCATTCATCAAAATTACTCCCTAAGCTTTTTGTTGTTATGGCGCGGTTCTTTGTCGGTCCAGTGCGAAGCGCTGACGGTTTGAAACGCAAAGGGCAAGCCACGGGAGAAGAAACGAAAAGACAGAAGTCGTGGGAAATAACATGGAAGGATGATGCCAGTTAAAGAGGGTATAGATGCCCGCTGATGCCGTCGCGTTTAGCTCACCGGGCCGATGATGCTAGTGTTATGTAATGGTTGCTCCCTGGCCAGGTCCCGTTAACCCGTCATTGAATGCAATCTCCATCGCTTGAGGAACTTGGCGATCGTGTACAGCCTAAATAGTTATGAGCGGATAGGCGGTCACGGATTTTCGCAAGAGATGATGACGCACGACGGCGTCAGCAGAGGAGCGAGTCAATGAAAAGCCCACTATCAATTCTCGGGAGGGTTGTCAGACAGGAACTTACTATGATGAAAATAGCTCTGTTTATTTGTTTGTTGATTACTCCAGTTTCCGGGTGCTCCTCGGTCATCAACAACAGTGAAAGCTTTTATCGTGACATCCCTCGCCGGCCTATTAATTGGCGCGAGTATTTGACCGATTGAGTGCAGGATTCAAAGCAACCTCCGTTCGTCCCTTGATCAAGTCTCAGGACAGCCCCGAGCTTGATCGAAGAGTGCGGAAGTTTTTCGGAAGCCTGCCAATCTTCCAGCATTTAGTAAACATCCGCCGCGCTGGTTGGCTTCGGGAATGCGATGCGGTGCCATGACGATGAACGAAGGTTCGGACATTCCTCTGCGGGTGACAGCCGACCACCACTTGGCGGAGGAGTGGGAACTTGTGCTCCTCGCTCAGGGTCTCTCTCCTAGCGTGCGTCGGACCTCGGACGGCTTCGTTCTCAGCGTACCGGAAGAACATGCCGAGAGGGCGCTGGCCGGTCTCTTGGCATACGAGAGTGAAAACGCAGCGAAACTAGAGGAGGGATCTGAGCTGGTAGGTGCTCCAAGCTTACTGGTGGCAAGTGCCATTGCTGGCCTAGTCATTCTGGTATTCTTTTCCGTCACCGTCATCTGGATGCCGAACGAGCCTTGGTTCGAGCGCGGCAGTGCCGATGCCCATCGGATACTTCATGGAGAGCTCTGGCGCGCCGTAACCGCTCTTACCCTGCATGCCGATGTCGTCCATGCTGTGAGTAATGCGGTTGCTGCCGCCGTATTCTTAGGTGCGGTATCTACCGTGTTGGGCGCGGGGCTCGGTAGTGCTCTGGTCCTTCTGGCCGGCGCAGGCGGAAATCTTGCTAACGCGTACTTCCATGGTTCGCCGCATGTCTCGATAGGAGCTTCTACTTCGGTTTTTGGCGCCGTCGGCCTCCTCGGTGCTCTCGGTATGGCAAGGCGCCGCCGGAGAGCATTAAGCAGGCGCCGCGCCTGGCTACCCGTTGCCGCAGCCCTTGCCCTCCTGGCGATGCTCGGGACCGAGGGACAACGCGTGGATGTGTGGGCTCATCTCTTCGGTCTGTTGGCCGGCGGTGCGCTCGGAACTTTCGTGGCGTTTGTCGCGCCCCGCGCGCCGGGATTGCGTATTCAGTGGGCCTGCGGCGGCGCCGGGGTTGCTAGTCTCATTTACTGCTGGGTACTCGCGCTTCGATGAAGTGATAGGTGAAAGAGTCGGGCGCTACGTAATAGAGACGCTTTGTGTGTGGCGATACACGCCGCATTACCGGCAGGATCTTTGACGTGCATACCGAACAACTCGCATTAGCTTCGCGAAAATTTATAGTCTGATTCCCGCAGAATGCCAGCCGGTAGAGTCGGTCAATAATAGTGATATACTAAACACTGAGTGAGCATGATTGTTAGCGGAGTGAAATTCCGACCTAGTATGAAATCACGCTCGACATGAATACCCGCAAAGGCAATGTGAGTCAGTTAGGAGGACGGACAATGCGCAAGCAAATAATCGGTCAAGAGTCTCAAGAGGTCTCGCGCGCCGATGCAACATGGCTCGACTTGCAGCGCCTGGCGCGGGTGGAACTCACGTCGGAGGACGAGGCATACCCGATCGAGACCGCGTTGGCACCCGGCGGGGGACCCGGTTGGCGAGCGTCACAAGCTGGAGAGCAGACGATCCGCCTGTTGTTTGACAAGTCGCAAAGAGTCAGCCGTATTCAACTATTATTTCGCGAGGAACAGCGGGCGCGCACGCAAGAATTCGTGCTGCGGTGGTCGCCGTCGGATGGTCAATCTTACCGGGAGATTGTCCGCCAGCAATACAACTTTAGCCCGCCTGGGATGACAAGCGAGTTTGAGGACTATGCGGTCGATCTCGCGGGGGTGGCGGCACTGGAATTGAGAATCGTCCCTGACATAAACCGTGGAGATACCCGAGCATCGATTGCGGAGATACGTATTGCATGATGTCCGTGGTATCGATCTGATTCCTTCGCAACTCAAGAGCCTCGTTACGGAATTTTAGCGTGGTCTAGACGCTATGGCGCCGGGTTTTACGGCGATCGATTCGAAGCCGCCTCGAACCCATTCCGTATCATCGCCGCGGACTGCAGAGTAACTGCGGCATACAACTTAACCGTGATGGTCCCATGATTATTGGCAACAACGCCATGACGTGCCTATAATTCTCGCCACCATGGCGAATCTCTATTACAACGACCGGCTTATCATTACCTACGCATCCTTAAACCAAAGCACCAAAACTTGGAGCCCGGGAGCGGAGATCACCTGGACGCGCAATGGGCAGCGTTACTCCCACAGCATTGGCGGCTTGGCCGATCGATTCAAAACGAGCGAAGATGCAGAAAAGTTCGTGACCAGTCTTGCCAAGACCTGGATTGATAGCAATCCGTAGCCTCAATGATGTGAGGATCGAAGGGGATGGATACTAGAGAGGTTTTCGAAGCGAATGTTTTTGATAACGCCGGCATCGCGTCCGTTGCAATATTATCGTCGACAGAGGCAAAATAGGACGTCATGGAGTGTACTCGAGACGAGTCGAGTTTTGAGAGTCGATGTTTCCGCGCAGGCGGAGAAAGTTATTCGCCATGAGCTATAACGCGTGGTTCCAGTGCATTCGAGGTTGTGAGGGGCATTATAGCCTTCTGGAAATCATTTATCGTTGTCCGAAGTGCGGCGACTTGCTTGAAGTGCGCCACGACATGGACGCGCTTCGAACTCGAGCCGCAGGGGCATGGATCAAGCTCTTCGATGATCGAGTCGGGATGAACGAATATCCCTACGGCTCCGGCGTGTGGGCGAAAAAGGAGTGGGTTGTCCCTTTTATCGACAACGAAAATATCGTCTCCACTTGCGAGGGCAACACCAATCTCTTCTGGGCGAATCGTTATGGCAAGCAGCTTCACGTCGAAGATCTCTGGGTGAAACAGTGCGGCAACTCGCACACCGGATCTTTCAAGGATCTTGGCATGACCGTGTTGGTCTCCGTGGTCAATCAGATGATCGCCAACGGCGAGCCGATCGACGCCGTGGCCTGTGCCTCTACGGGCGATACCTCGGCGGCGTTGGCCGCCTACGGCGCCGCGGCGGGCATCCCGACAGTGGTTTTCTTGCCGCGTGATAAAGTTTCGCCGGCTCAGCTCGTTCAACCGCTCGCCAACGGCGCTTTGGTGCTGTATCTGGACACCGACTTCGATGGCTGCATGGCTGCGGTGCAAGAGATCACAAAACATAAGCGTATCTACCTGGCGAATTCGATGAATAGCCTGCGCATCGAGGGGCAAAAAACTATCGCCGTCGAAATCGTGCAGCAATTCGATTGGGAAGTGCCGGACTGGGTGATTCTACCCGGAGGAAATCTCGGCAACGTCAGCGCCATCGGCAAAGGTTTCCTGATGATGCAAGAGCTGGGCTTGATCTCGAAGCTGCCGCGCATTTGCGTCGCGCAGGTGGAAAACGCCAATCCTTTTTACCTTTCCTACTTGAATAAGTTCGAGCACTTCGAACCGGTCACGGCGCGGACGACATTGGCGAGCGCGATCCAGATCGGCAATCCGGTGAGCATTCGCAAAGCGATCGCGACCGTGCAGCGCTTCAATGGCGTGGTGGAGCAGACTTCGGAGATCGAGCTGGCCGAAGAAGTAGCGCGTGCCGATCGCACCGGCATGTTCAATTGCCCGCACACTGGTGTCGCGTTGGCGGCGCTGCGCAAGCTGGTTGAGAAGAAAGTGATCCATGGGCACGAGCGAGTCGTGGTTATCTCGACGGCCAATGGTCTTAAATTCGCCGACCAGAAGATCGGTTACCATGCGGGCACGCTCGCGGGTATCCGCGGTAGCCATCAGAATCGCCCTGTCGAGTTGAGCTCCAATCCCAAGCAGATCAGCGACGCGATCTCGCGTTACGTCGAACGCGTACGGCTGCTAGACGGATAATGGGCGAGCGACAAAACAAGATCGGCACTGGGACGAACGACCGCGCGCGCAAAAGTACGAGCGGCTCTGCCGCGAGCGACGCCAGGGGCAAGACGTTTGGTTTCAGCACGCTGGCTGTACACGGCGGCGAGCCGCGCCCCAAGCTCGGAAACTCGCTCGCTACGCCTATCGTGCAGACGGCGACATACACGTTTGCCGATACGGGGGAGCTGCACGACCACTTTCAGCGCCGCATCGAACGCGAAGAATATGGACGCTACGGTAATCCGACACAGCGCGTCGCCGAGCACAAGCTTGCGACGTTGGAAGGTGCGGAAGATTGCCTGCTGTTCTCCAGCGGCATGGCAGCGATCACCGCGACGATGTACGCCGTGCTTTCACACAACGCGCATGTGGTGGTGACCGATGACTCCTACCGGCGAACCCGCCAGTTCCTGACTCAAGTCTTGCATCGCTATGGAATCGAAGTTTCGGTGGTGCCGGCAGGCGACTATGAAGCCATCGAAGAGGCGATCCGTCCCACGACCCGTCTACTCGTTAGCGAGTCGCCGACGAATCCTTACAACCGCATCGTCGACCTCGAACGGCTTGCCAATATCGCCAAACGGCATCGGGTTAAAACGGCTATCGATGCTACCTTCGCCACGCCCTTTAACCAGCGGCCGCTGGAGTTCGGCATCGATATCGTGCTGCACTCGGCGACTAAATATCTTGGCGGACACAATGATCTTCTCGCTGGCGCAGTGCTCGGCTCCGCTGAACTCGTCGAGGGAATTCGTTCTCTTCAGGCGGTCACCGGGGCCATCATCGACCCGTTGGCGGCGTATCTGCTTGTGCGCGGCTTGAAGACTTTCGCATTGCGCATCGCGCGTCAGAACGCCAACGCCCAGGCGCTCGCCGAATTTTTAGAAGCACATCCGAAAGTTCTCGCAGTGCATTACGCTGGTTTACCGACGCATCCGCAGCACGACGTGGCACGGCGTCAAATGCGTGGCTTCGGCGGCGTCGTCTCTTTTGAGATCGCCGGTAATATCGAGACGACGTCCCGGGTCATCGATGCGTGCCGAATTCCCCAGATCGCGCCCTCGTTGGGTGGAGTGGAGAGTTTAATCGAACAGCCTGCGCTGATGAGTTTCTACGAGCTTACCACGGAAGAGCGTCTACTGGTCGGCATCAAGGACAACTTGATTCGCTATTCTGTTGGCATCGAAGATGCCGAGGATCTGATCGCCGATCTCGCGGCTGCGCTGGAGCGCATTTAGAGATCGGCCAGACGATCTCGCCAAGAAGCGCACGAAGGCCAGGAAGGATTCGGATATCTCACCGCGGAGGCGACAGAGCATACAGAGGTTTATTTTCAAACTCTTCCTCCGCGAACTCTGCGCCTCGGCGGTGAGTCCTTCTTTTTCTTCTTTTAGCGACGGCAACGGTGTTAGTTTTTAATATTGCCTTATCTCTCGTTTGGCGTTATCTGCGTGAATGGACTCGGTTCAAAGGAGCGATCATGGTGACGCAATTTCGCGCGGATAATATCGGCAGTTTCTTGCGGCCGCCGGAGTTATTGGAGGCGCGCGCGGCGCTCCGCGAAGGGCGCATGAATGAGCAACAAGTGCGTGAGATCGAAGATCGTTCGATCCTCACGGCGCTCGAGATGCAGAAGGCCACCGGCGTGCAAATTTTCACCGACGGCGAATATCGGCGCGATATTTTTACTGCCGATATCACTAAGGCGATGGACGGTCTCGTGCCGGGAAAACCGGTGGTGAAATTCGAATGGCGTGGCAAGGGCAAAGAGCTGGCGGAAGAATCGAAGGAAGGCAATCTTCAGTACATCGTCGGCGGTAAACTGCGCAGGAAAGGCCGCTTTACACCCAATGAGGCGCCCTTCTTGAAGCAGCATGCGCCGGGGCCTTTCAAAGTCTGCACGCCGGCGGCGATGCAGCATGCGATCATGCGCTACCGGCCCGGCGTAACGGACAAGTTTTATCCGACAGTTCACGACATGCTACAGGACGTGGCGACAATCATGCGCGAGGAAGTGCAGGCGCTGATCGATGAAGGCGCGTCATACGTTCAAATGGACGCGCCGTCGTATTCCAACTTCTTCGATCCAAGGCGGCGCGAACTGTTGCAACAAAGCGGCATCGAACTGGACGAAGCGCTGGACGCGGCCATCGCGGCGGATAACGCCATGATCCACAATATTAAGCGGCGCGAAGACACGGTCATCGGCATCCACTTTTGCCGCGGCAACAAACGGAGCGCTTGGGGCGCAGAGGGTAGTTATGAACCGATCGCTGAGAAAGCTTTTGGTTCGCTCAAGATGGATCGCTATTTGTTGGAATTCGACAGCGATCGCGCCGGCGGATTTGAGCCGCTCAGATTTGTTTCCAAGGGCAAAACTGTCGTTTTGGGTCTCGTGACAACTAAGGAGCCGGCGCTCGAATCCGAAGACGAGCTGCTCCGGCGCATCGAGCTGGCCTCCAAGTATGTGCCGGTGGAGAATCTTGCCATCAGCACACAGTGCGGTTTTGCCTCGGCGGCATCGGGCAATCTCATTTCCTGGGACGACATGCGGCGCAAGTTGGAGCTGGTGGCGACGGTGGCGCGGCGAGCGTGGGGATAACAAAAAATTCCAATCGTTTGTGATCACCGTTGCCCACTATGCGGGCAGAGGGACCCTCTCCCTCACGAAGACGTGATGGAGAGGAGATATTCCTTGTCGCTTGCGGGATGACTCCGTGGTCGCCCGTCCCAGAAGGCAGACACATGGGTCTGCCCCTACACTGGCGCAATTGACATTACACGGGAATCGCTAGCGCTTGTCACGACGCTGGACAATTTGTCACATTCCGGTTTAGATAATCGAGTCGAAGTCGCCGCATAAGATCTACCACTTGGGAGGAAACTACGATGCAGGTTGTGGGAATAGCTACGCCGAGAGTCGAGGGTGAGCTGAAGGTTACTGGGAAGGCGCAATACAGCGCGGATTTGAAGCTGCCGGGCACTCTGTGGGGCAAGTGCTTGCGCAGTCCGATTAGGTACGGTTGCATCAAGAGCATCGACACCAGGAAAGCGTGGCAGTTGCCGGGAGTAAAGGCGGTGATCACCGGGCAGGATGTGACCGGCCTGCGCATTGGCCGGTGTATTTACGATACTCCGGTGCTGGCGGACGGTGTGGTCCGATTCATCGGCGAGAAAGTTGCCGCGGTGGCGGCCGAGACCACGTTGGCGGCGGATCAGGCATTGGAACTCATCGAAGTGGAGTATGAAGACCTGGAGCCGCTGCTCGATCCCGTCGAAGCGAAAAAGCCCGATGCCCCGGTACTTCATCCGGACTTGCTGACTTATAAAGGTTTGCCCGTGCCGGTGGAAAAATTAAGTAACGTCTTCGCCTATCTGAGGTGGGGCAAGGGTGATATCGAAGAGGGCTTCAAGCAGGCCGATGTGATCGTGGAAAATACTTACACCACACAGGTGACACACCAGTCTTATATCGAACCGCATGCCTGCGTGGTGAAAGCCGACCCGTCGGGTGGCGCGGAGGTATGGTCGTGTAGCAAGACGCCATTCGCCGTGCGCGGCCAGTTGTCGAATTGCATCGGCGTGGCGAAAGAAAAACTGATTTTTCATCCGGTGCACATCGGCGGCGACTTCGGTGGCAAGGGCGGATTCATGGATGTTCCGGTCGCCTACTTCCTGTCGAAGAAGAGCGGCCAACCGGTAAAGATGGTCATGGACTATACCGAGGAGTTGACCGCGGGCAACCCGCGCCATCCGTCAATAATCAAAATCAAAACCGGGGTGAAGAAAAACGGCATGATCGTGGCGCACCATATCGACTTTCTGTTCGATAGCGGCGCCTATGCCTCAATGAAGCCGGCGGGCTATCTGATCGGCGCGTCAACTTGCGCCGGACCGTACAAGATCGCCAACTGTCTGATTGAAGAAAGAATGGTGTACACCAATAAGATCCCGTGCGGTCATATGCGCGCGCCGGGCGATCCCCAAGGATTTTTCGCCAATGAAAGCCAGTTGGACATCGTCGCGCGCAAGCTCGGCATGGACCCGGCTGAGTTCAAGCGCAAAAACATGTTGCACGACGGCGACGAGACGCCGATCGGCGGGCATATCTCACACATCCGCGGCAAGGAGGCGCTCGACAAAGCGATCCAACTCGCCGGCTACAACAAGTCCAAACCCAAGAACGTCGGGCGCGGACTTTCATTCTCCGAGTGGAGCCCAAGCGGCGGTGAAGGCAACGTCTTCGTCACCATCGAGGAAGACGGGCATGTGAAAGTCATTACGCCGGTAGTCGATCAGGGCGCGGGCGTTTTAACCGTCATCGTCGAAGTCGTCGGCGAGGAACTCCAGGTTCCGGCGGCTGACATCGAATTGAAACAAGTCGATAGCTCGATCGTGCCGAGCGATGGCGGCGTCGGTGGCAGCCGAGCGACACGAGTTTACGGCAACGCTTCCTATGAAGCGGGCGTAAAGGCGCGCGAAGAATTATTCGCTTTCGCGGCGCAATCACTGGAAGTCGATCCCAAGGAGCTGGAGCTCGACAAGGGAATGGTTCTGCACAGGGCGTCGAAGCGCAAGATGAGCTTCGCCGAAGTGGTGAAATTCAAAGGCGCGCCGATTTACGTGCGCGGCTATTACAAGAGCACCGAAAAATCCCATGACGCCTCCGTCTCAGCGCAAATCGCTGAAGTCCACGTCGATCCGGAAACCGGGCAAATCACGCTGCGCAACATGGTCTCGGCGCACACGACGGGCAAGGTCATCAATCCGTTGATGCATCAAGGGCAGATCGACGGCGGGGTCGTGTTCGGACTAGGTTTCGCGTTGACCGAGGAGGTGATGTTCGACAACGGCAAGGTTACGACGTCGAACTTCGGCGAGTTCAAGATTCCCAATATCATGGACATCCCGCCGCTGAAGACCGACGTCATGGAAAACGTGCCGGCGGGACCTGGACCGTACAATAGTTTGGCCATCGGCGAGGTGGCGAACACACCGACGGCGGCGGCGGTGGCGAATGCGGTGGCGGACGCCTGCGGCGTGCGCATCACCGACTTGCCGGTGACGTCCGAGAAGGTGTATAGGGCGCTGAAGGCGCGAAGCGCGTAATGCAAATAGTTTGGTTCTCGGGATGTCTATGTAGGGGCAGACCCCTGTGCCTGCCCAGCATCCGGGCGACCACAGGGGGTCGCCCCTACGGGTTGCGGATCGCGAATTAATAATCAGAGGAGGCTTTATGGAATCGTTGCGCTACTACATAGCCCATAACGGCGGACTGAAAGTCATGCAGCCAGAAGGTTCGTTGATGACCACCGTCGGCGAGTTCTTCCAGGGCAAAACGCTCGAGCACTTGATCGGCTGTAGTCAGAAGCCGGAGGTGGTTTTCGCCGCCGTCGCGTTCGATGGCGGTTACCGTACCGAAGACGCCGGAAAAAGCTGGACCAAAATCATGGACGGCGACGTGCGGACTTTCACCATTGATCCGCACGATGAGCGTGTCGTTTATATGGGCATCGGTCCGATTCGCTTGTTCCGCAGCGAGGATATCGGCAAGACTTGGGAACCGCTGGACGGCATGCTCAACGTTTCCGATGACGTAAAAAAGAAATGGGATGTGCCGCCTCGGCTGCGCGGCGTCGAGTTCCCCCACGTGCGACACATCTTTGTCCATCCCGACGATCAGAATCTCATCTGGGTGTTGTTGGAGCATGGCGGCAACTTACTGACCAGAGATTGCGGCAAGACTTGGGAAGACCGCAGCACGGGGATTGCATACGTCGACATGCACTATATCGAAAATTATCCCGGCAGCAAAGAACGCTATTACGTTTCATCAGCGCGCGGCTTTTTCCGCAGCGACGATTCCGGCAAACAGTGGCGGCGCGTGGAAAACGGCATGCCGTGGGCCTACACCGAGCTGCACAGTTATTCTCACGAGTGGCACTTTCTGCCGGGCGACACGCCACGCATGGTTCTATGCGGCGGCAAGGGTTCCCCGGGAGTGTGGAGCAGAGAAAGAATTCATCCGCACGGGTGTATCTTGCTGAGCGACGATGGCGGTGAAAATTGGCGCATCTCGACTCAAGGATTGGAAAGAGCCAATCCTTGGATGCCGTGGGTGCTGGTGCACCATCCGAGCGATCCGAAAGCGCTCTTCTGCGGTATGGGCGACGGCTCGCGTGGCTACGGCTTCGACGCGCGTATCCAAGGGAAAGGCGCGTTGTATGCGTCTCGCGACCGCGGCGATTCGTGGCAGCCGGTCATGACCGATACGCCGTCGATTCTCACCGCATGGGTGGCGGTGAATTAAGAAAGGATTTAGCCGGAAAGAACGCAAAGAGATTAGGTAGGGGCGCGATTCATCGCGCCCTCAAACGGAAGAAACACAAGACGAAAATTTATATAGGCGATCAACGCAGAAATGTAGGGGCGACCGGCCGGTCGCCCCTTTCTTTATGAGGTGTCTTGTCTAGAAGGAGCTTAGAAGATGAAGCGAGTTTTATATTTGATCCTATTCGTCTTATTCGGATTCGCCGCCACAGTTGAGCGGAGCATCGCGCAGCGGATAGAACTGAAAAAGATTCGCCTGAACGTGTTTCGCATCGATGCCGCGACGGTGGCGGCACGGGTGAACGGCTACTTTGCCGCTGAAGGACTGGACGTTGACGTTACGCTGACACCGAATTCAACGGAGCAGATGAGGGGCCTGAGCCAGGGGAAGTTCGAAGTCGTGTCGACGGCTTTCGACAACGTTTTGGCATGGTCTGGGCGCGAAGGCGCCGAGATTATTGCGGTGGCGCAGATTTCCGACAAGACGGTGCTGCCGGTGTTTGTTCGGCCCGAGATCAAAACCTGGAGCGACCTCAAAGGTAAGAAACTCGCAGCCGACGCGGTCGACACCGCGTTTGCCTTAGTGCTTCGGCGAGTGCTGTTGGCTAACGGTCTAGATATGACGAAGGGCGATTATGAATTGGTTGCATTGGGCGCGACAGGGGCGCGGTTGGAATCGATGCTCAAAGGTGAAACGTTCGCGGGAGTTTTGACTTCGCCGTTCGATGTCAAGGCGGTCGCTGCCGGGATGCGCCGCATCGGCGATTCCAAAGAAGTTTTGCCTGATTATCCGAATACGATATTTGCCGTGAACCGTGAGTGGGCGCAGAAGAACCGCGACACGCTTGTGGCGTATCTTCGTGGGTGCCTGAAGGGAATGAGTTGGGTGAAGGATCCGGCGAATCGCGATGCAGCGATCAAAATGGTCGGCGAGCAGTTAAAATTGAACCCAAAGCAGGCTGAGGAAAGTGTCAATGAACTTTCAACCACGGGAAATCTGAATTTACCCGGACTGCAGGTCGTGCTCGATCTGCGAAATCAGTTCGGCTTCAAGCTCAACAAAGGCGACAAGCTGCCGGTATACTACGATCCGGCGTACTT
>DASPXM010000357.1:0-2180 GCA_035637295.1 Verrucomicrobiia bacterium | reverse complement strand
CGAGTTTTTCGCGGTCGCCGTAAACATTGCGGCTGGCTTTCCAAACCGTGAGTTTATCGCCATCCCACGAGGCGAGGCTGTAGCGCGGCTCCAGGGCAAGCGGGCTGGTGGATTGCGTGCGGTAGGTCTCCTCGACGATTATTTCGGCTTCCCTCATGCCGCGATCGATGTCGCCGCGGAAAAATTCAATCGGTACTTTGCCGGCGAGATTTGTCCCGCCGCGAACGGACGGCGCGTCGGGTTCGAGAGCGCACTCCGCATCCAGTACAAAGGGCAGGGAACGATACTCAACCTGAATCAAACGTAACGCTTCGTCGGCGATTTCTTCGGTGTCGGCGGCAACGGCCGCCACCTCATCGCCGACATGCCGTAATGTTCGATTGAGCAGGTAAACCGGTGCGATGGGTTCCTGAGTTGGCGTGGAATCGCCAGCCTCAAAAGGAATTGCCGGAGCATCGCGGTGCGTCATCACAGCGCGCACCCCTGGCAGCGCCTCGGCCTTCGACGTGTCGATGCTTATGATCTCGGCGTGAGCATAGGGACTGCGCAGCGTTTTTCCATGCAAAAGATGTTTTGACGATAACCGGTCGGCGGAAAACTCGGCCGCGCCGGCGATCTTGGCGTGTGCGTCGACCCGCGTCACGGAATGACCAATGACCCGAAGCGCAGATTGCATGTGGGGTCTATCTTTAGGCATAGTGCTACGGATAATAGAAAAATTTTACTTTTGGATAGCAGAGAGTCAGGTTAGCGACAAGCAGAAATCGTGATATCGCAAAACCGCAATTCCATCGCCGGACGTTGACAAGATCAACGACAAAATGGATGTTGCACGGGAGAAGGGATTTCAACGGGTTCAAAGTCAATGCAACGTACCCAACTGATCATCGTCCGTCATGGTGAGACGGAATGGAATATCAAGGGCATTCGCCAGGGCAACCTCGACAGCACGCTGACGGAGAAGGGGATGCTCCAGGCCAAAGCCTTGGCACAACGGCTGGCGCGGGAGAGTTTCACGACGCTTTACAGCAGCGATCTCGGTCGCGCCGTTCAAACAGCGCAAGAGATTTCAAACTTGACCGAGCACGAGATCATCACCGACGCGCGCTTGCGCGAGCGGCACCTGGGCATCTTCCAAGGATTGAGCGGCGAGGAAATCAAGACGAAGCATCCGGAGGAATACAAGCTTCACCGGATCCTTGGACCGGATTACGTTATTCCCGGCGGAGAAAGTGTGAAGCAGCAGGTGGCGCGCAATATCGGTTACCTAAACGAGATTGGCGAAAAGCATATCGGAGAGACCGTCGTCGTCGTGACTCATGGCGGAGTCATAAGCGGCCTTTTCCGTCATACTTTTTCGATACCGTTCAGTGCGCCACGCCGTTTCGAATTCACCAATGCCGGACTGAACGTCTTTGCCTACGAAGAGGGAAATTGGTTCCTACTGACGTGGGGTGACGTGAGTCACCTTGCTCCGAATGGACGGACGGACGGGGAAGATCCATAGCCGCTGCGCTGCGCAGCGGCAGTTTCGAGATTCGCGTTCCGAGTGCGTTAACCGAAACCCGAGACCCGAAACGGAACGCTCAAACGCTAGCGCTTGAGCGTTTCTCCATCCTGATCGTGTAGCCCGGCCGCAGAATATAGACCTGATTCGAGTCATTGCGCTTTGCTAGTTGCTCGATGATTTTCACTAACGGTTGGGTCGCGTCGATGTATTCGCGTGGCTTGCCGTGATCGGGCAGCGCGTTTACGTAATCTTCCCCGGCGAAGTAATGCAGGATGAGATCTTCATCGGACAAATGCACGCCGTATTTCTGGCGGATTTCGTGCAACGTCGGCTCCGGTTGTTCCCAGTGGGTCCAGTCTTTGGCGCGAGGCCGGCTGAGAATTTTATCCCGCACATTCGGGTCCATGAATCGTACCGCTTCTTTGCCCCAAATCCCTAACGCATACTGAATATTTTGGTCGGGAACTTCTTTGTAGCGTTCGCCGACGATAACGTTGATCGCTGCTTGGGTCCCGACAAACTGAGACAGTGGTGTGACCATGATTGGGTAGCCGAACTCGGCGCGGACACGACCGGATTCCTCCAACGCTGCTTCCATCTTGTGTTCCAGGCCGACGATCTTGAGCTGGTGGCGCATGTTGGAAATCATGCCGCCGGGAACTTGGTGCTG
>DASPXM010000356.1:0-19915 GCA_035637295.1 Verrucomicrobiia bacterium | reverse complement strand
TACAACATCGTCGTGGTCTCCCACCCGAGCTTGATTCGCGGCCACGATCCGCACGTGGCATACGTCGCTCATATTATCGGATTTCTCACGGGGCTACCTTTTGGCATTGCCCTGAGTGAGCACTGGAAAAGGAATCTATTGCTGACCTTGCTGATCTTCGGGGTCTATTTGGCGATCTTACAAAGCCTGGCGCATTCGCCCATGGGCAAATGAAATCGCATCAGAGTTTTCCCAGTCTGCCTAACCTCTCAGCGGCAACGGCAAGCGTCTGTGCTTTTTTGCAGACTGCGAAACGGACAAGGTTCTTGGCCAAATCTTTGTCGGACTCTTGGTAGAATGCGCCGGCAGGGATACAAGCGACGCCGACGTCAGTGGTCAACCAGCGGGCGAATTCAAAATCGTCTTGGATATGCGCGGGCGCGACCTCGCGCCAGTCGGCCATGACGAAATAACTTCCCTGCGATTTGCGAACCTTGAAGTCGGATTTTTTCAGCGCGTCGATCATTAGATCGCGCTTCGCCTGATAGCGCGCCCGCAAGTTTACAAAAAAGTCGAGCGGCAAGTTCAACGCCGTCGCCGCGGCGGCTTGCAGCGGTGAGGCAACCGCAAAGGTGATGAACTGGTGCGCTTGGTTCACCGCATTGACCAAAGCCGCAGTGCCGATCGCCCAACCAATTTTCCAGCCGGTGACGCTAAACGTTTTGCCCAGGCTGCTAATCGTCAGCGTCCGCTCGGCCATTCCCGGCAGTGTCGCGAGCCGAGTATGGACGGCGTCATCATAAAGAATATGTTCATAGACCTCGTCGGTAATCGCGATCACGTTGTGCTTCTGGCAAAACTCCGCGATCACGCTCAGTTCTTCCCGTGAATACACCTTTCCCGTCGGGTTGTGCGGTGTGTTCACAATGATCGCTCGAGTGCGGCGGTCGAATGCCTTTGCGAGCTCGTCCGGATCAAAAGTCCAGTTCTCGCCGCGCAAGGCGACGTAACGAGGCGTGACTCCTGCCATGACCATGTTCGGCACATAACTATCGTAGACGGGCTCAAATACGATTACCTCGTCGCCGGAATCCGTCAGCCCAAGAATCGCCGCGAAGATGGCCTCGGTAGCGCCGCTCGTAACCAGAACCTCGGTCTCCGGGTTTAACTTCTGGCCGTAAAAGCGCGCCGCGTGATTCGCAATTGCTTCGCGCACCGCGAGCATGCCGATGCCGGGAGCATACTGATTCAAAGCGCTGTTTACGGCCTCGACTGCGGCGGCCAACACTTCGGGCGGGCCGTCGAAATCCGGCGCGCCCTGCCCCAGGTTAACGGCGTTGTGTTGTCGCGCGAGGTTATTGATCTCGACAAACACGGTCGTGCCAAAACCGGCGACGCGCTGCGAGAGGATTTGCATCGGGCGTTAGACTCCGCGGACAATAGGGGCGCGGCATGCCGTGCCCCTACTTGGTATTTTCATCACGGCCTTTTTGTATAGCCGGATATCGTGAAGCAAGGATAACGACGATTATCGCTTCTTGTAAAGCTGGTCGATGAATCCTTCCCGGACCAGTCGATCAACGATCGAATTATCAGCGAAATTTTCCACGGGAAAACCCTTTTTGCCCATGAACTCCAGCGTCGCTGCGACGGCTTCCGGCTCGACACGCGGGACGCGGTCGACATACTTCGCGGCGTCGCTGTAAATTTCTTCTATCGGTTTTGCTTCCTTGAGCCGCGTGTAGCGCGCGATCGCTTTCAATGCTCGTTCCTTTTGACTCTGGTCGCGAAGCACCGCCACCCCCTCGACGTAGGCGCGCATGATGTTCTCCAAGGTTTCCGGTGCGCGGCGATAAAAATCGCGTGAGACGACCAAAAGACCCATGGAGTATTGGATGCCGAATTCCGCCAGGTCGGCGAGAATCCGGTAGGGCGCGTCGGTGCGCAGCGTGGCGAGGACGGCTCCGTCAATTTGTCGGTGGCGAAAAGCGAGTCCCACCTCCACCGTGCCGCCGAGCTGGCGAATGTTTACCGCGCCTTCGAGTCCGATCCTGCGTAGGAGAATTCGTGTCAGATTGTCCGTCGTCGCACCGAAGCGCGACACGCCCAGAGTTTTTCCCCGCAATTCATCGATGCGGCTGATTTCCGGATGGACCCAGAGGCGAAGATAGGGACGATTGGCGAGGCTCGCGACGGCGACGATTGAAGCGCCCCCAGAAACCGCAGAGATCACCACATTGGCCCCGGCGATGCCGCCTTGCACGCCGCCGATCAACGCCGGAACCATGACCGGACTGGACGAGATAAAAATGAGGTTCGGGTCGACGCCGTACTTGGCGAAGGCGCCGATCTCTTTCGCCATCCACAATCCGACCGCCGTTGGGCCCGTCGTCGAATAAGCGAGAGTGATCCTGGATTTTTCGGCCGAATAGCTGTGCCCTAGGAGGAAAAAGAAAACCAGGGACACGAGCGATCCGCCCGCTAGGAACATGTCTTGCCGCCTCATTCTATGTCGCCTGCCCGTGCTAGGCCCAATCTCGGTTTAAACTTCCGATAACAGTTCACCTATCAATCGTCCAATACTTTTTTTCGCCCGACTCATTTAGATTTTTGCTTATTGTTTCGCTAAAATAAATCTATATAGTCGCCAAAACCCCATTGACAAGAAGCCGGAAAAATATACGTTATAATAGTGATAATTCACGCCTTTTCTCGATTGGTAAGTTGTATGGACGCCGAGGCTCACGATGGGTTCTGAACTGGCACAGCACATTTTGAATCTAAAGGACGGCGATCACCTGTGCCTTTTTTACGACAAGGATCCCGCCGAACAGATGCCGGCGCTTATTCCGTTCATCCAGGACGCTCTTTCCAAAGACGAGCAGTTTATCTACATCGCCGACGATCAAACGGTCGATGAATTAGCGGCGCGATTGCACTTAAGCGGCATCAACGTCGGTCAAGAATTGGATCGCGGCGCGCTGAAACTTTGGACCCGCCAGGAATGGCGTCAACCGGGCAAGCTTTCTTCAGAAAAGAAATCGCGTCAGGTTAAAGATTTCGTCAACAAGGCCAATAGCGCCGGTTTCAAAGGCATCCGGTTCGCTGTTGAAATGACCTGGACCCTCGGTCCCGACATCGGTGTTTCCGAGCTGGAGGATTGGGAGGCTAGCATCAATACCATCTTTATTCCCGGATTTGCCGGGCGCATTGTATGCCAATACAATCGCAGCCGTCTTGCGCCGGAAGTGATGCTGGTGGCTTTCCATACGCATCCGCTGGCCATTTTGGGCAATAACGTCTATCCCAACTGGTTCTACGAAACTCCTCTAATTCTGGACGGCAAATCTCCTGCCGCCAGAGTCGAGTTGATGATCTCTGTACTGGAGCGGAGCCGCGCCGCGCAACAAGAACGCAAGGAGTTAATCGAAAAGCGCGTCGCGCTATCCGAGGTAGAAGTAACTAAGAAAAAGATTGAAAATGTTCTGTCCGTCATGCCGACGGCGGTCTATACCTGCGACGAGGAAGGGCGAATCACATTTTTCAATCAGCGCGCGGCGGACCTGTGGGGCCGCGAACCGAAACTGAACAGCGAGGAAGATAAGTACTGCGGATCCGTCCGCATGCTGGCACCCGACGGATCGCCAATTCCTCCAAGCGCGTGCCCAATGGCATCGGCCGTCAATACCGGCCAGTCGTTTCGCGGCGAAGAGATCACCATCGAACGGTCGGATGGCTCCAGGATTATTGCGCAGGTAAACATTGATCCGCTTTATGAGCTAGATGGTCGCCGCACTGGCGCGATCAACGCGTTTCAAGATGTCACTGATTTGAAACAAGCGGAACGGGCGAGCCGGCGGCTCGCCGCCATAGTCGAATGGTCGGACGACGCCATTGTCACCAAAGATCTAAACGGCGTCATTACCAGCTGGAACCAAGCCGCGGAGCGGCTGTTTGGCTACGCACCGGCGGAGATCATCGGCAAATCGGTCACCACATTGATTCCGCCGGAGCACATCGATGAGGAACCGGATATCCTTGGGCGCATTCGACGCGGCGAGCGCGTCGATCATTACGAGACCGTTCGTCGGCGCAAGGACGGTAGCTTGGTCGAGATCTCCCTATCTGTGTCACCGATTAGAGATGCCGACGGCGCGATCACCGGCGCGTCGAAAATCGCCCGCGACATCACCGCGCGCAAGCGGGCCGAGACAGCGCTGCGCGAGGCGAGAGACGAGTTGGCCAAAGCCAATTCAGAGCTTGAGCAACGGGTTAAGGATCGCACGGCGGAGTTGGAACTGGCCAACGCTGCGCTCTTGCATGACCTCGAAGAACAGAAAAGACTCGAAGCCCAACTTCGGCAAGCTCAAAAGATGGAAAGCATCGGAACGTTAGCCGGCGGCATTGCCCATGACTTCAATAATGTTCTCAATATCGTAAAAGGCTATGCCGGCGCCATCGCTGACCACCCTGATGTCAATGGGGAGATTGCCGAACAACTGGAGGTCATCGACGAGGCCATCGAACGCGGTACATCCCTCGTGCGCCAGCTGCTGACCCTCGCACGCAAAACGGAAGCACGCTTGGCTTCGACGGATATCAACGAGCTGGTCTCCGGACTGGCGAATTTGCTCAAGCAGACGCTTCCGAAAACCATCGACGTCTCATTAGAACTTCGTCCCAAGCTACCGAGCGTAATGGCCGATCCGAATCAGATAACTCAGGCCTTGTTGAACCTATGTGTCAACGCTCGCGACGCAATGTCGAAAGGCGGCAAACTTATACTTAGAACTCGGAATGTTGACGGCGCACAAGTAAAAAGCACAGCGGCGCCGGCCGGACAGTATGTGTGTGTGGAAGTGACAGACACGGGCACGGGAATGAGCGACAGCGTTCGGAGCCGAATTTTTGAACCGTTTTTTACCACCAAAGGAATCGGTGAGGGAACGGGTCTGGGCCTCGCCATCGTTTACGGCATCGTTAAGAGCCACAACGGCGCTATTGACGTTGAAAGCGCGTCGGAGCGCGGCACCACCTTTCGTTTGTACTTGCCCGTAGCGCTACCGCAGCAAAGAGCGATTACCCAAGACCCAATCCGGACACAAGTCAACGATCGGAAGCAGCGTAACGGTCAGAAAACCGTTCTCCTGGTGGAAGACGAAGAGATGATGGTTCTGCTGTTGAGAAAGACTTTCTCGAAACGCGGTTACAACGTCCTGGTAGCCCTCGATGGCGAAGAAGCCCTAAGTTTGTTTCATCATCATAAGCATGAGATCGATGTAGTGCTGCTGGACATCGGCCTGCCTAAAAAGGCCGGGTGGGACGTGATCCTAAGAATGAAAGAGGAGAACCCCCAGGTCAGTGTCGTCGTCAGCAGCGGCTATATCGATCCGGAGTTCAGAATCAAACTGCATCAGGCGGGCGTGAAGGATTTCATCGACAAGCCGTATGCGCCCGACGCCGTTGTGGAGACGATCGAGTCAGTCCTCGAAAAAGCGCAGCAAAGCTGTCTCGACGTCGGATAACCTCCGCCGATCTTCAATTCAAGACTAATGGCCCGCTCGCCGGGTCGTTTCGTCGCAGTTGCGTTCTTGCGATTTGTCATCCTCTTACATTGGTCATTGACAGATGCTTTTGGGGGCATTCATTTCAAAAACGCTGGACATTCTCGCCGCGCTGACGTATGCAAGCTCCAAAAGAAATTGAAAAAGGAGCTTCGATGGCTTCAATAACATCCTTTAACATTTTGGAAACGACAATCGATGATATTCATGCCGCTTATAAATCCGGTCAACTGACCTGCCGCCAGTTGGTGCAAACCTACCTCGATCGCATCGAAGCGTTCGACAAGCAAGGTCCGAATATCAACGCCATCATTACGCTCAACTCCGAAGCGCTCAAGGAAGCCGACCGACTCGACGCAGCGTACCAAAAGTCCGGTCCCATCGGTCCGCTGCATGGCATTCCGGTGGTCATCAAAGACCAGGCCGATGTCAAAGGCATGCCGACGACGCTCGGCTCAGTATTATTCAAAAATTATTTTCCCGATCGCGACTCTTTCGTCGCGGAGAAGCTGCGCAATGCCGGCGCGATTATTTTGGCTAAAGCCACGCTCGGCGAACTCGGCGGTGGCGACACCCATGGCTCGCTGTTCGGTTCGACACGTAACCCCTACGATCCGGATCGCACGGTCGGCGGATCATCAGGCGGATCGGCTGCGTCCGTATCGGCGAATTTCTCGACCGTCGCGGTCGGCCAGGAAGGGCTCGCCTCGATCCGCCGGCCATCGACTTGGAATTGCATTAACGGCATGCGCCCTTCTGCGGGCCTCGTCAGCCGCGGCGGCGTCTACGGCTGCTGGCCGGAGATCTTCGGTTCCCTCGGACCGATGGCGCGCACCGTCAAAGACTTGGCCACGTTGCTCGATGTGATGGTCGGCTACGATCCCGAAGATCCTATTACAGCGCGTGGCGTCGGTCGCGTTCCTGATACCTTCACAATGTTTTTGCATAAGGACGGCCTCAGAGGCGCCCGCTTAGGAATTCTTCGAGAATCCATCGGTCTCAACTCCGAGACGGATTCCGAAGACTTTAAAAAAGTGACCGAAGTTTTCGACCGCGCGGTTGGTGAGCTCAGAGCCGCCGGCGCCGAAATCGTCGATCCGATCGTGATTCCTCAAATCAAAGAATTGCTTGCCAAACGATCGGGAGGCCCGGGCGACTCTGATCAGTCATTCCAGAATTACTACGGCCGCAGCGCCAACCCGCCGTTTAAGACGCCCGAAGAAGTTATCGCCTCGCCTGACTTCGCCAAAGTCGTCAAGCGCTCGCAAGAACGGTTCAAGAGAAAGCCGGACGCAAGCAAGCATTATGAAAGCCTCAGAGCGCAAGACGAGCTAATGACGCATTTTCTCAAAGTCATGGCCGACCACAAGCTTGACGCGATCGTGCACAAAGCCGTCGAGCACCAGCCGACGCTGATCAAAGACGGCATCAACCCACCGTTCGTCGACCAAAAAGGCGCGCCGCATTTGAATACCTTTTTGGTTTACGTGCCGACCATCGTCGTCCCCGCGGGCTTTACGCGCGACAACTTGCCGGCGAGCGTTTGCTTCATCGGCCGACCGTACGATGATGGCAACTTGATCAAGTTTGCCTACTCTTACGAACAGGCGACGCATCACCGACGGCCGCCGGCCAGTACGACGGCACTCTAACAATTCATCAATCGAAGTGGTGGGGAATCCTTATGAAGCAGGAGGCGGGTTTTAAACCCGCCTCGTCCCTCGCGGCCTTTGTTTTGGCGCGTTAAACTCTTGAAAAGAATCTTTGCTCTCAACAGCGTTGTTGCCGTCCGCGCGCTGATCGCTCACTTGCTCAGTGTCTTTACGAAGCCCTCCCGTTCCAACTCTTCCAATATCGAATTGTCGTAAAACTCTTCGACCTTGCGGTTACCGGGCTTGTCAGTAGGCACCGCGACCTGAATTGTCTCCCCGTCCGACATCGGCAACAGAGGACTATTCTTGGCGAAGTAATCGTAGAACTGCGAGAGAATATCGGCGTTGGTCAGCTTCGTATATTTCTCCAACACTTTGACGGCAAAGCTCTTGTTTTGGCGGTAAACATGCAATCCGTCGATAAGCGCCATGAGAAAACGTTTCGCCACGGCTCTGTCCTGAATGAGATAGGAACGCCGTCCGGAAACCACGGAAGCCGGATATTTGATCTTTAGAGCGCCGAGATCCGCGAGCAGATTCAGACCGCGCGAAGTTGCCGCAAAAAGTCCCGGCGGCGCGAGCATCGTTGCTTGGGCCGTGCCGGAATCGAGCGCTGCGATGCGCAACGGGTCCGGCCCAGCCTGTAAGAACGATACATTGCGCGCGCCGACGCCCAATCGATCGAGTGCCACCCGAGCCGCGGTCTCCTCAATCCCGCCGAGGCGCGAAACAACGAATCTTTTGCCTTTAAGCTCCGCCGCCGCATGAATGTTTTTGGTCGCAATCAAACCATAAGGCATGAGACCGTAAGCCGTGGCCAATACCACGATGTCCGCGCCTTGCGCGATCGCTTGGATCGGCGACGCTCCGCCGAGATAGGTAAACGCGATCTCTTTAGCCATCACGGCTTGCATGTTCGTCAAGCCGCCCGAGATCAGAACCATTTCGGCATTCAAACCGTATTTCTTGTACAGTCCGGCCTCGTAGGTCACCCAAAAGGGTAAGTTCTGTCCAGAAAGCCCGGAGTAGCTGATGCGCACCGCCTGCGCGTGACTCGATGAGTGAAAGCACGCGACTGCACTCAGAATCGTCACCATGACCCATCGCCAAATCACAACGTCTCCTTTTTGTCCGGACAATTAACTGAACGACCCTCGGCTCCAAGCCGAGGGGTTCTGAATTTGTCGACTGGAAGTCGACTCTTGTTCCCGTCATTCCGGCGGAATCCAGGCGGTTCTGAAACTTGAACCGAAAACGAACCTGGATGCCGGCGTTCGCCGGCATGACGAACTTCACTTCGCCTGAAGGCGAGGGATTTCAAACATCCCCGAGAGAGACATTAATAGGAATCTTGCCTAAGTCTTCGCTACAAAACTGTTTTGCATGACAGCTTCGTTCAATTTCAAACAAGTTTTACATCAATTTCTCCCAGCCAACATTACAGCTGAGCGTAGGATCAAAGCGCTTGAGCTAAACCGAGCGCTGTAGAGTAAGCGAGAAATCGCCTTTACGAATGTAAACCCGTCCGAGTTTCTTTTTGCTCAGCTCCTCGACAAGTCGTAGGAGCGGCTTTGGCGCGGATAAATACTCTTTTCTCGCCGGTGCGGTCTTCAGCGCATCGACGAACTCCGGTCCGGCGTAGTAGCGTAACAGCAGCTCCTCATCCGACAAATGCGGCCCGCCGTACTGTCTGCGCACTTCTTCCAATGTCGGCTCTGGGTATTCTATCTTTTCGATCTCGCGGGCGCGGGACCGATCCAAAATCTTTGTTTTGGCCGCCGCGTCCATGTAATCGCTGCCTTCCCTGCCCCAAAGACCGAGCGCATATTGGATCACTTGATCCGTCACTTCTTTGTATCGTTCGCCCAGAATCACGTTGATCGCCGCCTGGCTGCCCACGAATTGCGCGAACGGTGTCACCATGATTGGATATCCCATCTCTGAGCGAACACGGCTGATCTCTTCCAGCACTTGTGCCAGCATTTCCTCTTTGCCCATGAGCTTTAGCTGATGGCGCAGGTTTGAAATCATCCCGCCGGGAACCTGATGGCTGTACCAAGCTTGATCGTATTCGCGCGGCGCGCCGACCGGCAATCCTTCGCGTTCAGCTATCCAAGAGAAATGTTCGCGCACCGGCGCGAGCGCATCTATGTTGACCAGCGGTTTATAGCCCAGAGCGCGCAGATTGCTGGCGACGTTGAAGATCGACGGCTGCGACGAGCCGTTGGCGAGAGGCGGTATCGCCGTGTGCACGATGCGCACGCCTTCTTTCACTGCTTCGAGCAGGTTGAAGGGCGCGAGCCCGTTGTTGCAATGGGCGTGAAACTCGAGCGGAACATTGCCGATGTTCTGCTTGATCAGACGCACCAGCGTGCGCGTGCGCTCCGGCGTCAACATGCCGCCAACATCCTTGAAGCACAGACGATACGGCTTCAACCCCGCGGCGTCGCGCGCCTTTTGCGCGTAATATTCATCGGTATGGCGCGGCGAGATCGAGTAAATCAAATTCATCACCGTGTCCATGCCGAGCTTCTTGAGCTCCTTCGCTTCTCTCCCTAACGCCTCGAAATTGTTGCACGCATTGGACGTGCGAGTCAGATCGATGCCGTACTTGGCGACTGTTTGAATCACCAACCGCCGGATGCACTCGGGAATGAACTCGAAGCCGCTATGCAGTCCGCCGTGATAACGCAGACGGGTTTTCTTGATCTCCTTGGTGCCGAGGCGCAGCCAATCCCACGGATCTTCCTTGTGCTCACGGACGAATTTCTTAAACCGCAGACTCAAGAAAAATTCCATCGAATCGAAACCCGCCTCGTCCATATGGCGCAATGCGGGAAGCATCATGCCGGTGGTCATGCCATAGGCCCAAAGGCTGATATCGCCGTCGCGCAATGTGGTGTCGACTATTTGGATCTCGTCCATTGAATAATTCACCTCGACACTTTCGTTCCTTATCCACGAAGCCATAACCATCTTCGTTCTGCCAAACAAGCAAAAATCAAGCGAAGATGCTCTCGATCGTCACAGCGGGAGCGCTTTCGTGAGCTGCCGGCTCGGTAGGTTCGCGCGCACAAGCGAGAGGTTAGTTCATATGGAATTCGGGATATCCAAAAGTTGCATCAGCGCGCTGACATCATCGCTGCTTTCAACTCGCCACCATCGATCGAGCGCCATCCGCACGCGCTTGATACCGATGACGGGCTTGGCGAGCGCGACAAATTTCTCTTCGATGTGACGGTCCTGCATCGGATTGTCCGGATGGCCTAGCGGATTTGCTACTTCGACGGAATGTCGCGTGCCGTCGTTTGCGGTCGCTACGACCCGAAGCAACGTTTTTCCGGGTAGCAACGCTTCTATTTCGTCATCGGGGATAACTTTGATCTTTTGCATCAGTGGCCGCAGCGACGAATCGCACACGGCCTCATCGCTGAATGAAGATACCCGAATCGGTCCGTCGACGAGCGCTCGGGCGAAAATGTAAGGGAGACTGTGGTCCGCTGTCTCGCGTGTCTTGGGATCCCATTTTTCCGGCTCGCTGCCGATCTCGAACCACGTAAACTTCGAAGTGAAAATTTCAATTGCTTTTAGATCTCCGGGGTCCGCCTTTGCGCGAAGCTCCAATGCGGCCCATACCGCGGGCTGTCCGTTGGTTTCGATCGGCCAGTATTTGAGCTGCACTCGCGGTGTCAAGTACACACCGCCACGCTTAGGAAACGGCGCCAAGTCGAATGGGCCGGTTACTTTTTCCCAAAGCCCGTTTCGCCCTTCGAAAGCGTTACCGGGTCCGATCATGCCTTCCGCGGCGAGTAAAGCAGCGAACAAGCCGTTGCGCGTTGCATATGCCGTCGCGACATTTTTCCACGGTGTGAGCTCGCCTGAGCGCGTGACGCGGAGCGGCAAATTGGCGGCAGCCGCGATACCCACGGCATGTGCGGTTGCTTCAGTGGCAAGCTTCAACAGGTTGCATACCCCAGCTGCCGTTGCGATGCCGACGGCGTAACCCTGATCCCATCCATGGCGGCTCAACTTGGTCGCATCGCTCAAGCGGGAAAACACTTCATAGATGACGATCATGCTGGCGATGAAACGTTTTCCGTCCATTTTCATGGCGCCCGCTAGGGCGAGCAGCGCGCCAAGACAGTCACTCGGGTGTCCGCCTGGATAGCGATCGTTGAAATCAAGATTGCGAATCATCGTCGTATTGATAAAGGCCGCGCTTTCCGCCGGCAATCGATCGCCGAAACAGAGCACGCGCCCAGGGTACTTGCCTGGCCCCTGACCACTCGCTAATCTCCTGCCGATTGCCGCCGGCTCACAGTCATAGGCCCCGAGTGCACAGCCCAATGAATCCACCAGACGCTGCGTGGCGGAGTGAACCGCCTCTTCCGTTAAGTCACCGAACGACGTAGAAGCAGCGTATTCGGCTATTTGATCGGTGATGGTGTCCATTTTTTCCCTCGCTTCACTTTGAAAGTTTAGCGTGAGGCCTACACTGAGCGGTTTCTTACAACGGCGACCCTATAACTACAACGGCAAAATCCGTGGGTGCTGGTCAGTAGATAGCGAGGCAGGAGCGAAAGGTTCAACGGGAGGGTAATTATAACGGCGGCGCCTTCACCACCACGGTTGAATCGATATCCGCGATGACGGGCCGGCCACATTTCGCCATGGTGATCTCGATTTCTTCACGCAATATTTCCAAGACGCGAATGACGCCCTTTTCGCCGTCCACGGCGAGACCCCAAAAGAGCGGGCGACCAATGAAGACAGCTTTGGCTCCCAACGCGATCGCCTTCACCACATCCGCGCCGCGCCGGATGCCACCATCGAGATAGATCTCCAACTTTCCTTTCGCGGCAGCGACGGCGTCGGAAAGCACTTCGATCGTCGCCAAGGTGTTGTCCAAATGCCGGCCGCCGTGATTGGAAACAATGACGCCATCTGCGCCGGCTTGCGCGCATAATTCTACGTCCTCGCCGGTCATGACGCCTTTGGCAACCACAGGCAGATCGCTGCACGACTTGATCCATGCCAAATCTTTCCAGGTGGCCGCAGGATCGGAACCCTCGCCTGCTCGCCCGGCCGGTTTCGGCGTATCGGCTCTTGCATCCGGGTAATTGGCGCCGCGATGTCTTTGATAGTTGTTGCGAATATTGCGCTCGCGTTTGGGCGGCCATTGCGAATCCAGCGTAACGCAAACGGCTTTGTAGCCCGCTTCTTTCGCCCGCTTGATCCAGCTTTTGGTCAGTTCTTTGTCCCGAAACGGATACAACTGAACCCAGAGATGGCCATTCGCAGCCTTGGCCAAGTCTTCAAACGATGTATTGGAATTGGCGCTTACGGCGAGAATAGTACCGCACGCCGCCGCGGCGCGATAGGTGGCTAATTCTCCTTCGGGATGTGCGCGCTTATGACCTCCACACGGAGCGATCAATACCGGCAATTTCACCTTGGTGCCGAGCACGGTAGTGGAAAGATCGAGCGCGCTTACGTCGCGCAAGACACGCGGCCGAAAGGCCCAGGAGGCAAATGCGCGGCGATTTCGATCGACGCTGAGCTCGTCCGTGGCGCCGCCGGCGATATAGTCATATTCTTCCTTGGGAAGACGCTCTTTAGCGAAGGCTTCAAAGTCGAATAGGTTGACCAGTTGCGGGCTCGCAGTCATCGATTCCTCCATACCATGAAGATAAAGCGGCAACGTCAACGCGCTTCTTTCGGCGCGGCGCAGAAAGACTTGGCGCTCCGGGACCCCGTTGCTCGGCGTTTTGTTAGTCGGGACAAGCGCGCCGGCCGCGCGGACGGCGCGCCTTTATAGCGAATCTGGCGAGCAATCCCTTTGGGCTATCGGGAACGACTTTGCTCGATCGCGGCTAAGCACCGTTGCATTTCGATCATTGGTACAGTTTCCGGATATAGCCGCTGTCGTCAATTTCCTTTACGTAGTGCAGATCCCACAACGCCAGCGGGTTGAATTCCTTGATTTCGGGATCGCGCTTCACCCCGAGCGCGAAGACGTTTTGAATCGCCTCGATGGACGGATAAGGCGCCTTCTCTAGCGATTCGGCCTGGGTGTCATAAAAACAATCCCACTCTTCGTCATCGTGCATTTTGAGCAGCTGCGAGCAGTGCTTCTTGATGATCGCGAGCGTGTCGGCTTTCTTGGTCTTGAAAAAATGAATGCCGTCGATCAGCGCGAGAATCAGCGAGCGCGCTTCGTCCTCGTGATTCTTTACGTACTCCGTCGTCGTCGTGAGCGTCACACCTTCGATCATCGCCATCGGCGGCACCTCGATGATCTTGGCGCCGAATTTGAGCGCGCGGAGACGGTCCACTGCGCGAATGAATGTGGCGTCGTATTTTCCCTCCGTGACTGCTTTGGCTCGCTCGGCGCCTTTGACTGGATCCGTGACCAACTCAACGTCGCGACCTTCTTCCAGACCATGCTGCTTGAGGTACAACCAGACATTGAGCCCCGTGTGTCCGTCATAATCATCCATCGCCACGCGCTTGCCCTTTAGATCCTTGAGGCCATCAACGCCTTTGCCGCACACAAGATAATTTTCGCGCCAGGCATTATTGCTCTGGGCGATGTGCACGTAGGGATCGCCGTAGAGTGCCTTGCGCACGTAGAGGTTGTGATGATTGCCGGAAACTACGTCGAGCTCCCCCGCCTTGAGTCCTTCGGTCGCGCGCTTGCGCTGCCCTTCTAGCGAGCCCATTTCCATTTCCAAGCCGTGCTTTTCCAGAAAGCCGCCCTCCTCCATCACTTTCCATAGAGGCACGTGGCTCGGCGCCCTATAATGAATCTTAATTTTTCTCGCCATGACGTTTCCTGCCTTTCTTACTTTTGAGATCGATTGTTCAAAACGTTCAAGCCGTTCAAGGTGTTCAAACCGTTGATGCTTCGGATCGTCGCGTTCTCAATTGTTTTCCCGAGATATTTTAAACGACTGGAACGTTTTGAGCGGCTTGAACAATTGAACGGCGCGCTTAGCGCGCCTTTAAGAGCTGCCAGACTTTGTCCCGGTTCTCATGGCGCCCGGTGACGATCCATTTCCATTCGGTGTCGTCGAAATATTTTACGCCCTTCTTCGGCACATTGCCGGGATTGAGAAATGATTCATCGATATCCGTGCGCAAGGTCGCCGATCCATAACCCCTTGCGTAGGTCTCCAGCCCCTCCTTGGAAAGAATCCAGTTGGCGAAAACTTGAGCTGCTTTCGGGTGCGGCGCCTTGTTGGCCAAGGATAACATCCACGGCGAGCCGTTGATTGTGCTCGGCACGCCGCTGATCTCGAAAATCTCCAGGATCTTAAACCCCTCTTTGACTAATGGCCGGACATCGTCTTCGCGGCAGTTGAGACAAATCGGCTGCGTGCCGCGCGCCAGCCAGTCGGTCATCTGCCGGCGTTCGCGCGTGCGCACGGTTTTTTGGTCGACGTAGAGATTCTTCACATACTCTTCGCCGACTTGATAGTACAGGCGCGCCGCCATGTTGGCGCCCGCGCCGGTTGTCGTCGGATCTTCGGTGGAAATCTTGCCGCGCCACTTGGGATTGAGCAGGTCCTTGACGTGGCGCACCTCCTCGGGCTTGACATGATCCGTGTTGATGAAGAGCCACGTCGCCACGCCGCTGAACGCGCGCGCGATGAATTGTTCCTGCGGATCCGCGAACCACACTTTGCCGGTTTTCCACTTCGAGCCATCGGCCACTTCCGGCATGACGATCAAGGGCTTCAGTGGGTCGATCAACTTGTCGTTGTAGAGCTCGTTGGCGCTGGTGTCGGGGCCGGCGAGATAAATATCGATGCTGTAAATGCCCGAACCCCGTTCGGTCTGGACGCGCGAGACAATTTGGCTCGAACGTCCCGCGACAAATTCCACCGGAATGCCGAAGCGCGCGGTGAATTTGGGAATCACGTCGTTGCGCATCACCGGGTCGGGGGAGCCGGCAACAACGACCTTGCCTTCTTTCTTAGCGGCGTCAACGACGGCGGCCCATTCCTTATCGCTCGCTTTTGTCTGTGCCCACGCGGTGCTGAAGCCGACGAGCATATACATAAACATGATCACTCGTTTCATCTAAGTCTCCCCGAGGTATCGCCGTGAATCCTGCCCTAATCACTCCTGGATAGTTGCAATCCCAGTTTTCTAGCGATGAGCATCATCGAGCCGATAATCAGAGTAATTAATAAACCGAGGGCCGCGGCCCGTTCCAGCTCGCCGGTGAAGCTATACTCCAGCAGCAAGATCGCCAACGGCCGCGACTGGTGGCTGTACAGTAGCACGGGAGTGCTGATGCTGGTCAAGGCGCTGCCGAAGTTCATCAAGCCGACAGCGGCGGCGATCGGCGCCAACAGCGGCAACAGAATGCGGCGGTAAGCATAGGCCCATGAAGCGCCGCTCACACGCGCCGATTCTTCCAAGTCGGCGCCTAATTGTAATAGCCCCGCCTTGAACGCTTGGGTCGTCACCGGGCTATCGGCCAGAATCAGCGCGAAAGCGATGCCCCAAACCGTGCCGTAGAGAAAAAAGCGCAGCGGTGTCGCGAGAAAAAGCCAGAGGACGCCCAGACTGAGGAGTATCCCTGGCAGCACATGAGGAACCCAACAGAGACTCTCCAGCACGGGCGCGGTGATCGTGCGCCGGGAAACCAACAAATAAGCCAGAGCTGAATAAAGCAAGATACCGCCGATGGCGGTTACGCTGGCGATGATCAAACTGTTCTTGAGCGCGACGAGAAAGATTGGGTCAGCGAGCAAATTGTACCAATGGTTTAGCGTGAAAGGCGACGCAATGTTGAAAAAACCGTAGCGCCGCATGAAAGAGCCGATCACTAAGAACGCCAGAGGCAGAAGCATCATCACCGCAACGTAGAGCAAACATCCGGCCAGGGCGGCATAGCGCCATCTGCCGAGCTTCACCCGTAGAGTCGAATATCCTTGGCCGGTAACCACGGTGAATTTTTTATTGCCGCTTAAATAGCGCCAGTAGAAGAACAGCAGTATTGCCAGCACGAATAAGAATACCGAGCCCAGTGCCGTGGCTTCGCCGTAGGCGCGCGGCTCGCGTTGCAAGTAATCGTAAATCTTGGTCGAATAGACGTAAATTCCCACGGGGGTGCCGAGCAAGAGCTCGGTGTTGAAGGACTGCAGGCCTCGGATAAAGCTCAGCACGGCGACCGCCAGAATCATCGGCGACAGGACCGGCAACGTGATGCGCCAAAGCATTGCCGTGGTATTGGCGCCGGCCACCCGCGCCGCCTCTTCCAGCGTCGCTCCCAGGCGGCGGAACACCGGAACCAGCAGCATGACTTTGAACCAAATGCCGCCCGTCGAGGTATGCACCCAAACGATGCCCAAGAAACCATAGGGGTTAAAAATCGGCCCTTCGACGAAGGGCAAGCTTTTGGCGAGCGAATTCAGAAAACCGAAATTGGGATCGAGCAACAGGATCCAGGCCAGCACCAGCGGAAAATCCGGCACGAAGTAAGCGATCCAACAGGCCGACTCGATGAACCTGCCGCCGGGCATATCGGTGCGCGCGATGAGCCAGGCAAACATTACAGAGAGAATCATCGCCGGGATCAAACGCACGACCGAAAGCAAAAAACTCATCCACAGAGCGCTCAGCGTGCCGGGATCGGTAAAAGCCCGCTGCCAGTTGCCGAAACCGTAAACCGCGGGCTTTCCCGGGGCGGCGAGATTGAAACTGCCGCTGAGCAAAAACAGCAGCGGCAAGCCCATCACGACGGCAAGAAAAACCAGGAAGCCAACTTCCGCCATGCGAATCGGCCGCAGGTGCAGGCGAAATCGTGGCAGCGAAAGAGTGGCGCTGGGCGATTTCATTGCGGCTTAAAGCGGACGACAGTGAAGACGACCGGAATCGAGACAGAGACGCACCGCATCGCCCGGCCGAAATCGCTGCTTCTTGGGCGCCGATAAGACAAACTGCACGCCGGCTGCGCGTACATGATATTCGAAACGGTCGCCCAGGTATGCGACTTGCTCGATGATCGCCGCAAGTTGATTCGCCGTCAACTCGCCGGCGCCAAGAATCTCGACGTCCTCCGGACGAGTGAGCACCCTTACCCTGGTCCCGTGCGAGAGGGATTCCGATAGACTGGACGGCGCACTCCGTCCAGCGCCTTGCGAAAATTCGACCCAGGAGCCCGTGTGGTTTCGGGATACCGTCCCTTCGAAACTGAGCATGCGTCCCAAAAATTCGGCGACAAACGGCGTCGCCGGATTCTCGTAGATTTCTTCCGGTGTGCCGACTTGTTCGAAGCGACCGCGCTGGACGACCGCGATCCGGTCCGATAATGTCATCGCTTCGGCCTGGTCGTGCGTTACATACAGAACCGTCAAGCCAAGCTTTCTTTGCAATGCGCGAATCTCGACGCGCATCTGCTCGCGCAGCTTGGCGTCAAGGTTCGAAAGTGGCTCGTCGAGCAACAAGATCGCCGGCTCGTAGACCAACGCCCGTGCCAATGCGACGCGCTGCTGTTGGCCGCCGGAAAGTTGGGTGGCGCCGCGCTCGGCAAAACCGCCGAGACCGACGACTTCAAGTGCCTGCTCTACGCGCCGCCGAACGACTTCGCCTGTTTCTCGCCGCACCCGCAAAGGAAAAGCGATATTTTCGAAAACCGTGAGGTGCGGCCAGATTGCGTAGGACTGAAAAACCATGCCCAAGTGACGTTTTTCCGGCGGCAGGCACAACCCGCGTTCCGGCGCCGCCACCGCTTTACCGTCAATCAGAATTTCCCCAGCGTCCGGCTCTTCCAAGCCCGCTACCAACCGGAGTGTCGTCGTTTTGCCGCAACCGGACGGCCCGAGAAGAGTAAAGATCTCGCCCGCTTGCAGCGAGAAGCTGATGCCGTCGACGGCGTTGACGGACTGAAAGCGCTTGACCACCGCGCGAAATTCAAGAACCGTTTGCGCCATAAGAAGGAATTGCTAGCCCGATGCTTTGTCCCGGCAGCGGAGCTTAATAAACGCAGCCACTTCGCAGGCGGGGTATTGACCCCGACGCTATTAAAAGATCGCAATTGGGGATGCTCGCCCCTTTGGAAACCCCATTTAATGGTCCCACGCCGCAACCAGCGTAGTCAAAGTAAAATATTTGCTCGAACTGTTCCATCACTGTCGCTTCAATAATTTTCCCAGAAGGTTTCTCACCTTCTCTTTCGTCGAAAGAGTAAATTCCCAGTCGTAGCTGTCAAAGTATTTTATCCCCCGCTGGGGCACGATATCGGACGGCAAAAAAGACTCATCTACGTCGGTTCGCGTGGTCGCGTGCAACTGCGCCCGGGAAAAAACTTCGGCGCCTTCTTTCGCAGCCAGCCAGTTGAGAAACACCCGCGCCGCGTTAGGATGGGGCGCGCGATTGATAATCGCGAGCAAACCCGAAGCACCGGTGAGTATGTCCATCGCGTCCGCGGGCGCCGCTTTGACGATCGGAAAACCCTCCTTTTCCAGGCGGTCTACTTCTTCGCTGCGCGCGCCGAATGAAATCGGGTAAGTGCCTCTGGCGAGCCAATCCTCCATTTGGCGCTTGTCGCGGCTAAAAACCGGCTTCTGGTCGACGAACAAGGCTTTTAAAAATGGCTCGCCAAACTGGACGTAAAGCGCCGCCGCGGTATTGCTGCCGGTACCGGCATCGGTGGGATCGAACACGGAGATCTTACCCTGCCATTTTGGCTCTAACAAATTTTTGATCGACTTCATCTCGCCCGGCTGGACAAACCGAGTGTTCATGAAAAATAGCGAACTCGCCGTGCTGAATAGACGCAGGATGTACTGTGCTTCCGGATCGATGAACCAGGGCTGTCCTCTCTTCCACTTCGAACCGTCGACGACCTCGGGCAAGATCAGCAGCGGCTTGAGCGGATCGAGCATCTTTGCCGCATAAAGCGAGGTCGCCATGGTTTGCACCCCCGCGGTAACCACGTCCACCGAGTAGATGCCGGCTTGACGCTCCAAGCGCAGGCGCGCCGTCATTTCATTGCTGCGGCCAGCTAGATATTCCACTTTGATGCCGAACCTGGCGGTGAATCTTTCTGGTATATGCTTTCGCATGAGCGGATCCGGCGCCGCCGCGAAAACCACTTTGCCTTCTTTTTTCGCCGCCGAAACCCATTGATCCCATTTCTGTTCCCAACCCGTGTCTTGCGTCAATCCGGGAGCGATCAGGAAAAATAGCGGCAAGAGAAATGCGCTAGCTGCCAGACCCACCGTCAGATCAGCAGCTTGCAACAGAAGCATGGCGGGACCGATTCGTTTGGCATGCTCCCTTCTCCTTTCGATCGACAATCGAATCTGAAATTCACTTACGATCTGTGTCCTTGCCGATGCAGAGAAATCCCGCACAGCTTTTCTTCGACTTGGTGCGAAAAAACTTAGACCTCAAATCCGAAGTGAATTTGAACGGCTTGAACTATTTGAACGTTTTGAACTGGCTGGAGTCATTCTTCATCAAGAAGTTTGCAGTAATAGCGCCAGTTGGAACCGGCATGCACCGACTGGCTACTGCCGCCGCGCGACCTGCCGACCAGGAAGTCGATATCTTCCTGCGGGATCGGCTCCGGCGTGCCAAGCAGATTGGCTTGGTAATTGATTACCGCGGCATCGTTTAATTTGATCGCCGTCAAGGTTGCATCCTCGATGTTCGGCCCGGCACTGGTGATCCCGTGCCCACGCATGAGACACGCCGGCTTGT
>DASPXM010000355.1:0-9680 GCA_035637295.1 Verrucomicrobiia bacterium | reverse complement strand
TCGCGTGTTCGCCTTGCAAGGCCTCGCCAGTGGAATTACTCCCACTCACGCTTGCTTGGCTACTTGCCGAACGGGCAATCTACAAGATATCCTCCTTTCAGAATATTAGATCGGCCAGGATTATCCTGGCGCTTCCGAAGGACACGAATGATTCGGATATCTGTGGTTGGACTAAGAGCCGTAGGGTGCGCTTGCGCACCGTCTTACTCCCGAGCATAGAAATTCGCTGGACATGGTGCGCAAGCGCACCCTACAAACTCTCGTCGTTCTTTATGTCACGGAAATACATGCCAGCGGTGTGCCGGCAATTCGACGCAGGCGTTCTGCCCGACGATCAGATCCAGGTCACCTGCGAGCTTCGCCAGCAGCGTCACGCCGTTGATCTCGACTTCCGCGAGCGCGGCATCGCCGAGATAATGCCTGCTCGTCACTTTGCCGATGTTGCTGGCAATCCCATAGCTGGGTGAGGGTGTGACTTTCACATGCTCCGGCCGGATCGCTAATGTGACGGCAGCACCGTCGCTTACACCGCTTGGCAGACACGCGGCAATCAAGCCGAACGGCGATTCCACGTGGCCCGCGCCGGCGACTTTGCCGTCGAAGAAATTCATTTCACCGACGAACTGTGCGACGAATAGATTCGCCGGCCGGGCGTAAACTTCGTTGGGCGAAGCGATTTGCAGAATCTCTCCCGCATTCATCACGCAGACTCGATCCCCGAGGCTTAGCGCCTCGGCTTGATCGTGGGTAACATAAAGCGTCGTCACGCCGATCGACTTGGTGATCTTTCTGAGCTCGACGCGCATCTGCTCGCGCAAGCGCGCGTCCAAGTTGCTAAGCGGCTCGTCCATGAGCAATATCTTCGGCTCGGTCACCATCGCACGTGCCATCGCCACTCGTTGCTGCTGCCCACCGCTCAAGTCCGTTGCCGGCCGGTCTTCCAGGCCATCGAGCTGCACGCGCTTGAGCGCTGTGCGCACTTTGTTCGCCACGTCGCTCTTGGCAAATCGTTTGTGCCCCTGGGTCAGAGGAAACGCGACGTTTTGAAAAACGTTCATGTGCGGCCAGATGGCGTAGGACTGAAAAACCATTCCCAAATCGCGACGCTCCGTGGGGACATAAATCCGGCGCGTAGCCGAGTTGACCAATTCTCCCGCGATCTCGATTTCTCCGTTGTCCGGCCGTTCCAACCCAGCGACGCAGCGTAGCGTCGTTGTCTTACCGCAGCCGCTGGGACCGAGCAGAACACAGAACTCACCCTCGCCGACCTCGAGATTGATCGAGCGGAGCGCATCGACCCGCCCCTGTCGCGTACGGAAAGATTTTTCCAGGCCGCGGATGTTAATCAAATGACAACCTCATAGATGACTGGTGAAGATGGAGTGTTGGAATATTGGAATAATGGAGTGATGGGATTAATTCTCAATACTTCACCACTCCAACGCTCCAGTACTCCATTCTTCTAACTGGCTTCGCCGATTTCACCGATGCGTGAAAGCACCACGCGCACCGTCCCAACAACGATTGTGGCAAACAGGATCAAGATGACTCCCAAAGCCGCGACTTGAGGAACCCAACCGCTGCCCCAAAATTGCCAGACTACCGTGGAGATCACCACGTTGTTGCGCGTGTACAAGGTCAACGCCATCGTAACTTCACGGTAGGAAAGCATGCCGATCCAAACCCAACTGTTGAGCACACCGGCGGCGATCAGCGGCAGGACAATCTTCCACAAAACTCGTGGCACGGAGGCGCCGGCTACACGGCCCGCTTCTTCCAACTCGCGATGCACTTGGATCATCACGCTATTGGTCGTGCGCGTGCCATAAGCGATCCAGTTGATGGTGTGCGCGATGACGATGATGAAAACCGTGCCGTACAATGGAAACACATCGCGGTAGGAAAGCCCGAGGTACGCCAAACCCACTGCCATCAAAATCCCCGGCACGGCGTGCGGCACGAACGCCAGGGTATCGAGAAGGCCACGGAAGGAGACCTGTGTGCGAATTACGACCCATGACACAAGCACGCTCAATAACATCGTCAGCGTCGGCACAGCGAACATGAGAATCAGAGTATTGATGAATGGCTTGGCTCCGACATGAGTCGGAATTTCGCGGTAGTGTCTGAACGTCAACAAAGGCAGAGCATCCGCCGAAGGTAGCTGTAAATACGGCAGCAATGAGGTCCAAAGCAGAACTAGAAAAGGAATAAAGACTTCGATCGACAGATAAAAGAAAACAAACGCGAGTGCCGGCCATTTCCAAGACCGCAGTGCGATCTCGCGCGGGCGATAGCCACGACCGGTGATCACTGTGTACTTTTTGCCCTGCTTGACCAAGCGCACGTATAAGAACGCGAACACAAGGCCAAACAAGAGCATGATCGCCCCATACGCACCCGCCATGCCGTAATCCGGCAAGCCGGTGTTGGGCGAGGTTGATTGGAAGATCAATGAGCTCAAAACGATAATGCGGGCGGGCAGCCCAATGATCGCCGGCACTTCGAAAACTGCGAGAGCCGTCATGAAAAGATAAACCATCACAGCGGCGATGGCCGGCCAGGTGATCGGTATATTGATTTTGAGAAAGGTTCTGAGCTTGCTGACGCCGGACGTATAAGCCGCCTCTTCCAGCGACGGATCCATCGATCGATACGCTGCGGCGAGCATGAAAAAAGCGCCGGGAACGAATGAAATACCCTGAACGAAAGCCATGCCGGGTAGGCTGTAGAGATTGAACGGGGGCGCGGCCAGGTCGAATATCTGCTGGAGCCATTTGTTCAACAAACCGATGCGCGGGCTGAGCAGGATGATCCAAGCGATGGTGCGGAGAAACACGGGAATCAATATGCCGATGGTGAGCAGAACGTAAATGGTCTTTTTCAGCGGAATATCCGTCCGCATGAGGATCCACACCAGAGGCACGGTGATGAGCAGGGCCACGCTGACGCTCGTCACCGCGAAGAAAAGCGTGTTCAAGAGCACTTGATAGGTCCTGGGATTGGCATACACGTCGAGGTAGTTTGCCAGTGTCAACGGAACCGTTTCGCCGGGAAAACCGGTGCGCAGACTCATGAGAATCACCATCACTACCGGCACGCCGATGAGAACCATCAGGAATAGAGACAGGCCCGACGCGAATAGCGACACACCCTGGGATTTGAGACGCGCCAGACCCTCTCCTGCGGCGACAAAAACTTCGCGACGCGATTCTGCTTTCATTTCAACTCTGCTTGAGCAGCTTGAATGTTTTGAACAATTGGAACCGCTGAAACGATTTAATTGTCGAATCCAAAAACTTTTCCGTACTGCCGGGTCAATTTATCGACGAGCTGTGCCTGGTCTTGCTTCATGAACACCACCGTCTTTCCTTGGATAAACTGATAGGCTTTAGTACCGGGTACGTAGGCTGAAGAGTGGCCAGTGTGTTTCTCCCAAAGCTGTTGGCCTTCCTTTGTGCTCATAAAAACCGTGAACAAATGGCCGACGTTCGGATGCGGCGCGCCCTTGAGAACGCCGACGTGATACTCCGGCGACACCACTGGTTGGACGGCGTCGGCAAAGACCAGTGGCGCTCCTTGTTGTGCCGATTCGTGGAGCTGGCTGTCCTGCATCGTCGCGGAGATCAATACTTCGCCCAAAAGAAGCCGTTGGGCCATTTCGCCGGCACGGCTTAAAGTCGGTTGCATAGCGGCTAATTTCTTGACGAAGTCCGTGGTCTTCTCTTCACCCCATGAACCCGCGGCCAGGCGCGCAAAATGATGCACGGAGCTGGTCACGCCCAATTTGCCGCCTTTCCATTTGGCATCGAGCAGATCTTCCCAGCGCTTCGGCACGTCCTTGGCCGGCAAGGTTTTCTTGTTGTAGGCCGGCAGCGCGAACTGGTTGGCGATCGAGATAACGCCGTTGTCATATTCGATGATTTTCGGATCGACACCGAGACTCTTGTAGTCGAAGGTCTTGTGCAATTTTCGAAACCAAAGCGAGCCGTGATGTGAGTCCGTGACAACCATGATGTCCCACTCCGGCGGCTGCCCTGATGCCGAGAGGCCGACGACCTTGCCGATATCGCGCGTCATGTTCCCTGAAGCGCTGAAATTCAGCTTGATATTGAGGCCGTATTTTTTGTTGAACGCCCCGGCCAACTCCTTTGCTCCATCGGGACCGAGTGTGGACGGACCGTAGAATTCGATGACACCTTCTTTTTTGGCACCGGCAATCAAATCATCGACCACTGCCGCTGTGGCCTGTTCGACCGAGGCCCCTAACAGCACAGCGGCCAAGCCGAAAACGGACAACAGTTTTGAATTCGCCATGACTTCCTCCTCGGACCTAGCTAGTAGTTAGACGCTTCCGCGTAAAAACTTTCATCGTAGTAAGTCGTCAAATCTTTTCCCAACTGCGGAGTGAGTTGGAAGAGAATTCTCAGATCGAGCACGGACTGGAGCCCGGAACAATTCAATTGCCCCGTTGCCGGCAACTGACGCAAGCGATTGACTGCAGCCTTCTCATCGAGATTTTCAGCTGCAATAACAAGCTTCACCGCCTCGGCTTGGTTCTTTTCACCACGGCACCAACCCAGCGCGTCGTTCCAAGTACGAAGAAACTTGATCAGGACACCGCGATTCTCCCCAGCCCACTGGCGAGTTGTCGCATATACTCCTCCGGGATAATCCGGCAGCACCTCGCGATGATCGGCGAAGCGCACCATGCCCGCCGCGACGGCCTTGCCATCCCATGGAGCGTTTAACACTCCGGCAAAGGTTTCACCCTCAATCATCGAATCCAGGCGGTAACCGGTCGTTCCTTTTGCGATCAGCGTGTAATCGGCGCGATCCATTTCCAATCCATGAGCCAACAGCACGCGGCGAAGGACGAGCGCGTACGCGGTATCGACGGCGTCCACCGCCATCGCTTTGCCACGGAGATCTTCCCAAGACTTAATTTCCGGTCTGACGTATACGGGCAAAATATTTACTCGTGCTACTTGTGAGACAGCGACAAACTCTGCTCCTTCACGCCCCGACCAGCCCAGCACGTTGTCGAACGCGGTCGACACGATCTGCCAAGACCCTTTGCCAAGCCCGCGCATTTGTTCTGTCGAGTTAGGCGTGACCATGACATCGACGTCCAGATCCGCGGCGGCGAAAAGCCCCTTCGCGCGCGCGACGATCAGCGCGGCGTCGACGTTAAAAACGTTGATGAGCAAGCGATGAGGCATAGTTGACGTAAAATACGATTCTCTCCCCCTTTCAAGATACGTGTCGCAATCTGCGCAAGCACATCGATGTCATGCTGAGCAAAGCGAAGCATCTCGTATTTTCAGGCGGTTACAAAGTCGAGATTCTTCGGCTACACCTCAGAATGACATTCCGACACAGTCTCTCAACGGGGGAGAGTTAGAGCGGCGCTGATTCGATATTTTCGTCGCTACGTTTCGGCACCCCCATCTCAATCTTCCCCCGTCGACGGGGGAAGAGGCTTCCGATCCGTTGTTAACTGCGATGTGTTGTTTAATCCCTAATCGTAAACATTAACGAATTTAATGATCACTGAATCTTCGGCCCCGTATACTCCAGCACGTAGAGCCCGCCTTTGATCCGATCGGTCACGTAAATCAGCCCGTCGGTATCTACATAAAGATCATTGAACATCGGCGCTTTCTGTCCTTCAGGTGCCGGAGGAATGAAGAAGCCGACTTCCTCGGGGCGAAATTTATTTCTGATATCGAACACACGCAAGCCGGCATTGTAATACGTAATAAAGATAATGTTCTCGCTCTGAAACGAGCCGAGGCGATTTTCGTGCACGTTATGCGGACCGAAACGCAATCCGCGCTTGCAGAAGTCGCCCTCGGGCACAGGGCAGGAGCTCACGATCACCGGATTTCTCTCTTCGCGAATATCGATGAGCCAAACTCTTTTCTCGCCTTCGTTGCAATCGTATTTGACCGACTCATCGACCGCCACGACGAGGTTCCTTCCCGGCAGCGGCAAGGTCGTGTGGGCGTAGCCACCGAACGGCGGGCTCCAGTCGATGCGACTTATCGTCTTGGGCTTGCTTATGTCGGAGATGTCGATAATGACCATGCCGGCATCGACCAGCGCCAAGTAGGAACGGTCACCGTGCGGAATCGCGCCGTGCACATGAAAGTGCTCGCCGGGAAACGGCATCCAGTCAGGTGGCGTCTCCTCACCTTCTTTTGTTCCAGGGATCCACCAGCGGCCGACTTCTTTGGGATTCGCAGGGTGAGAAATGTCCGCGATCAAGTAGGCTCGTTCTTTGATTCCCGGTAACATCGCGCCGACGTGAGCGTATTTCCCGTCCGTGAACCACATACGGTGAACGCCTTTGCCGGGAAGCTTCAAGTAGCCGATCTCGCGTGGCTCGGTGGGCTTTTCGATGCTGTAGATTTTGATGCCTGCTTCGTTCGGCACGCTAGCAGGAACCGATTTATCGAAATAGGGCCGCTCTTGATTCTGAATCAAAATATCGCCGGCGATCTGGACTTTATGCGCGTGCGTGTTCGGCGCGTGCGGCATCTGCGTTACCACGCGCGGATCGCTCGGATCAGCCACGTCGACGATGCTCAGAGCCATCGGCGATGTGCCGAGATGAGCGAGATAAACGTAACGGCCTTGCTTCAACAATTGCATGCCGTCGCCATGACCGTTCAAGTCATGATGGCCGATGACTCTCATGTTCCAGCTTTCGCTGTTTACTTGGATCTCGGCGATATTCATGATGTACCTCGATTCCGCCGCTGAATTTGGCGGCCGCTAGCTTTTGGCTATGTGCTTGGTTCTGTTATACTTCCGAGCTCTCAATGTCAACAATATCGGACGTATTGGCTGACACCGGTTTATATGTTAATAGGCCGCGTACGTAAGCTAATCTTCGTCAATCTAGAGTAGGGATGCCATGAAACGAACTCTGATCCTTGCAGTGTTCATACTTGTCGTCTTCCACAGCACTCTACACGCGCAAACCAAGCGCATCGCCGTAGCATACAGCGCCATCAGCGCCACGCAGTCCGGTTTTTATCTCGCCAAAGATGCCAAAATTTTTGAAAAGCACGGCCTTTATGTCGATCCGGTTTACGTCGCTGGCGCCAGCCGGATACAGCAAGCGATGATCGCGGGCGAATTTACGTTAGCTTTGGGCGGCGGCAATATCGTCACCGTGAATCTTGCAGGCGGTGACGTTGTGATCATTGGAGGCGTGGTCAACGTCCCGTCTTTCTATCTCTTCGTTCAGCCAGCGATCAAAAGGCAAGAAGACTTGAAAGGCAAAGTTTTGGGAATTACGCGCTACGGTGCGTCGACAGATGGCTCTTTGCGCTTGTTGCTAAAAAAATGGCGCTTGGAGCCCGATCGCGATGTAAAAATTCTCCAAATGGGAGGGCAGCCGGAAATTCTTGCCGGGATGCAGGCCGGGGTTGTCCACGGAGGAATTCTGTCTTCGCCCGGCGACTTCAAAGCCAAGAAAGCCGGCTTCTCCATGCTCGCCAATTTCGCCAAAGAAGGGATCGATTACCCAACCACGGGCCTCGTTTCGACCCGTTCCACGATTAACAAGGATCGAGACACTGTAAAGCGATTCCTGATGGCGTACAGCGAGGCGGTGGATCGGTTATTTCGAGATAAGGAGCTCGCGATCAAAGTGATCGGCAAGTGGACGCGCACGCAAGATCGGGAGACGCTGGAATCCTCGTACGAATACGCCACGAATTTTATCGAGCGACCACCGCGCCTTCCTTTCAAAGCTATCGAAATGGTCATTTCTGAAACCGCTGAAACCGACCCGCGCGCCAAGGGACGCAAAGCCGAGGAGTTCATCGATCCATCGATCTACAACGAGTTGGAAAAATCCGGTTACTTCAAGGCACTGGGTCGTTAGTTCAACAGGGTGCGTATTTTATCAACCGTTCGCCAATCGCTTGATCTCGGGTCGGTGCGTCCGGCGACGATCTGTCAATCAAGAACCACACCTTGAACGCCATCGTACTCAAAGAATTCGGTGGTCCGGAAGTATTGCGTCTTGAAGGCGTGCCCACACCCAAGCCGGCAGTGGGCGAGATTTTGATAAAAGTCCACTCGGTCTCGGTCAACCGCACACTCGATTGCGTTGTCCGCTCTGGCAAGTATCCGGTGAAGATTCAGTTGCCTCATGTGCTCGGCGCCGATCCTGCTGGCGAAGTCGTCGATCTCGACGATGGCATCACGAAGTTCAAACCAGGCGATCGCGTTGCGGTCATCTCGGCGACCCCCTGTCAAAAATGTGCGCCATGTCTCAAAGGCGAAGATTTCAATTGCGTCGACAGTAAACGGATCGGCGTCGACCGTTGGGGCGGCTACGCGGAGTTGATCTCAGTGCCGGCGCGCTACGCAGTAAAACTTCCGGACGAAATCTCCTTTGCTGAGGGGACGGTCATCACGCGCCACTTTCCTATGGCCTTCCATCTTCTTGCAAGCAAAGCCGCCGTAAAGCCCGGTGAACGCGTATTGGTTATGGGCGCAACCGGCGCTCTGGGAAGCTCCTGCGTACAAGTCGCGAAGATGCTTGGCGCCAAAGTGATCGCCGGCGCGGGAACCGACGAACGGGTCGAGCTCGCAAGGAAGTACGGCGCCAATTGCGGAATTAATTATCGTCAGCATGATCTTACCAAAGAGGTCATGCGCCTCACGGATAACGAAGGCGTGGACATAGTCTGCGAAAATATTTCGGATCCCACTCTTTGGCCGGGCGCGTTCGCAAGCCTCGCCATCAATGGACGGCTGGTCACGGCCGGGGCGCACGGCGGCGGCACCGTGACCCTCGATGCGAAGCGTTTATACATGCGCCGCCTGCGCGTCATTGGAGCGGCCGGAACCAGCTTGGCGAATGTGGAAAAAGCTTTGGCCGCGGCGCGGCAAGGAAAGGTCCGCGCAATCATCAACCGAACCCTGCCGCTGCGCGACGCGGCGGAAGCCCACCGCATCGTTGAAAACAACCAGATCGCCGGGAAGATCATTCTAGACCCGACGCAAGATTAGAAACCGCTTACTCACGCCAAGGCGCCAAGCTCGCAAAGGTTCAGAATATATTTTTCTGAACTTAGCGTCCTTTGCGTCTTTGCGCGAGGATAATTCCGAATCCCAAAGGCCGTTTACACAGTTCAAGCCATCGTGCTAAACACGAAACAACGAGTCCGAGGAGGTGGCCCATGGCCCAGATCGTGTCGATCATCGGCATCACCCACAACCCCTTCATGCCGCGCATGTTCAAACAGCCGCAGCAACCGCCCGGCGCGGCCAAGGTCAAAGAACGAATCGCCATGATGCGGCAAAAACTCGCCGACGCGAAGCCCGACGTGCTCGTCTGCATCGGCAACGATCACTTGCATCAGTTCTTCATGGACAATATGCCCGCCTTCATGATCGGCAAGATGGATCAGTACGACGGAACTTTTTATGACGAAGAACGGGAGTTCGGTTTGCCGAAATGCAAACTGGCGGGTGACGTAGAAGTTTCCGATGCAATCATGGAAGGCGCCTTCGACCGCGGCGTCGATTTCTCCTATTCCAACGAGCTGACCATCGACCATTCAATCATCGTGCCGATGCTGTTCGTGCGACCGGAAATGGATATTCCCGTTGTGCCGATCCTGACCAATTGCATCGCGCCGCCGATGCCGAGA
>DASPXM010000354.1:0-15308 GCA_035637295.1 Verrucomicrobiia bacterium | reverse complement strand
GCGAATATCAATAGGAAAATCGGAAGCTCCTCGGGCACCGAATACCCGGCCCGGGTACCCATCCACATGTTGACCAGTGCGGCGACAAACCAGATTGAGATGAAGACTTTGGTGGCAGTGACCATAGAGCTTGTGCCGGTGCCGCCAATCCAGCGCCCTGCAAGAACGGCCAGACCGAGCAGCACGAAGCCTCCCACTATGATCATGATCGTGCGCATCTCAGTTCTCCGCTAAGTGAAGTGGAAATACCTGTTCGTGATGCCCAACGCTATGCTGCTGAGCCGTTACCAGAAAGTGAATCGCCCATCGCTTAATCTCGCGATCGGTCCAAGCGGTGGGTTAGCCAGGCGCTACAACCCTGGAAATTCGCGCCATGCGTGAAACCTAGTCGAGCCGAGTGCCGCGAGTCAAGAAAAAATTAGTATTGTGTCCCCGGAATTCCGAATTCCCGCCCAGAGTTGCTCATTCGGCCTTCGCACAGAATCGCGCACGACGGCCATGACATTCGAATTAGCCCCCGGTCGCAGCGGCGAGCAAAGCACGGCGGCGTTCGAGACTCTCCTTCGGCCAATATTTAGCGCTCTGGTAGTATTCTTCAACCGCGGGTGTGTTTGGTGGAAGCACGACCCAGGATTGCTTCGACGAGGTGTAGATATGAATGTCGGGCGGCAGGCGATCGGGTTCATCGAGAGTGCCGACGCGCACGAAGCGCACAGCGTCGCCTGCGCCCGCGTAGTTGCTCCAGAGAGCGATGCGGCACGTCGGACAGCGGACGATCTTCTGACCTTTTCCGCTGTTCGACGGCGTGTTCACGACCTCGGGCGCGCCTTTTAGTAAGATGGCGCGGTTCGCTTCGATCAGAGCGTTGAGTGCGAAAGACGCTCCCGTTTCACGCTGACACCAACGACAATGACAGCAATGAACGAACAACGGTCTGGTCGTCATTCGATAGCGCACCGCGCGACAGGTGCAACCGCCTTCCACAGGAAAATCATTATCGGTATTCATCGAACGGTCCTCACGGGGTTGTTACTCGCTTGCTACTCGTTTGGGCGTCCAGCTCCATTAGAAAGTTTCCTCAATCAAAACCCGCCACGTGCTGGCGATAGCGGTCGCGTCGACGCGTCGAGCCACTCGCAAGGAAAGATCAGAACTAATCATGAGGTGAACCTAGTGTCGGGGTTGAGCCGCGAAGCAGTTGGCCAAAGGCGACTCGCGGAGCGGCGTCGAACAGTTAGTTGTGATTTGCGCACTTATACTTCACACCTAGACTACCGGCGAAAGCGTTTATCCGCGACTCCGGTATCGAAAAGGCGATCCACATGCAGTTCGAGAAAGCGTCCGGCCACTCCAATAGCGGCATATGCTCCGCATAGAGAAAAAGATGGTCAAAGAGTTCCGGCTCGGCGTGATGCGGGGAGGCATTGGCTAAAGCTTCACATAGAGCTGGTGTAAAGCTGCACCGGACCCGTAGGATGGTACCGGTTGACCAGAGCGTTTGCGGCTTCGGTAGGTAGGGACCAGGATCGGTGTGTCGCTCGAAGATCTTGACGATATTCGGAGCCATCGATGAGCCTTCGAAGAACGCAGTGGTTGCCTCAGGGAAGGTTGAGACGAGCAATTGCAGGAATGTGGTGCTGTCAACCCTGCGATCCTCGAGCTCCCAGCATGGTCCCAATGGGAGAGTAAGTGGAATTTGCATTGGTTGAGGCGTCCTGGGGGTTACAAGATCACGGTTATCGCGAGCGCTACGACGCAGCAATAGCGCGGTCAAATTCTAGGTGTTTTCCAGCGCAATCTACGCGAGCCCAGAATGCTATCTCTCCAGCAACCGTTTCATGCGCTCGACTACATCCGCGGGTTGGGTGATGACTTCGCGGGCTAGTTTTTCTAGCTCTTCGCCGGCTACAGGCTCGATATCCAATTTCCGTTCTTTGGCTTGGGCCTGGAAATCCAGGTCGGTGAGAGTTTTTTTGAAAGCGCCCTGAAGGAGTTTCGCGCGGTCCGGTGGCAGGCCCGGCGAGCTGACGAACGGCCGGCCAAACTGGCCGACGGCGAGAACGATCGTCGCGAGACGTTTGCCCGCTTCCGGAGTTTTATATTCGTTCATGAGTTCCCAGATGGTCGGCACATCAGCAAGTCTCGGGTCGCGCTTTTTACCAGTTTGTATCAATACGCGCACAAAACCATTCTTGAACCAGCTGATGAGCGGTTCGCGTCCGAATAGGGTTTCTAGAGAGATACCACGGCACTGAACTTCTTCTCGCTCGACGGCCAAGTCGACTTCTGGGCCATCCTTGTAGCCGGTGAGCGTATTAAATTTCGCGCCGAGGGTTTCCTCCAACAGGTTTCCCGTATAATAGCCTGTCGAAGCTGTGCCGGTGGCGCCGCATTTTGGTGGCACGCTCGCTTTGCGCACGTCCTGAATCGTTTTGTAGGGGGTGTTAGCGCGGATGTAGATGATCTGTTCCACCTGTGTGGGAGTGCCGAGCCAAGTAAACTTCGTCCAATCGAACTGAACTTCTTTTCTTCCTACCAGCTGATCGAAGTAGAGGCCCGCTCGAATCCCACCGAGGGTCAGCCCATCGGGCTTGGCGACCTTGTAAACGTAATTGGCGGCAATCATCGCCGCCGCGCCGGGCATATTCTGGACGACGATATTTGGATTTCCCGGAATATATTTACCGAGGTACCGGGCGATCAAACGTGTCCACGAATCATCGATGCTACCCGGGCCGTATCCGGCGACGAATCTCACTGTTTTTTCTTGATAGAACGGCGCTTGGGCCAGTGCGTTGACGGGTGAAACCAGGACGAGAGCGAGAACAAAAATGCGTCTGTTCATGGCAACCCTCCGCTGTGCGTGAATTGATCGCGCGGAGCATACTCGGTTTGCCATGAGGCATACAAGAGTGCGAAGCGAGAAAGATTATACCGCCGAGACGCAGAGTTCGCAGAGGTTGTATTTTTATCTCCACGGCCTCAGCGCCTCAGCGGTGAAATTCACACTCCCTCTAACTCCCAGACCCCGTTGAACTTCAGGTAATAGCACTCCACGTCAATCGCCGAGATGGTGCTCTTTAAAAACTCTGCGGCGCTGCGCAATTCCGACTCGTTATTTGTCGCCTCGCGCTCTTCGTTGCCCTCGAACGCCTGCAACCCACCGTATGCCCCACAGTCGCTGTGGATCATTAGCATCACCCGGTTTGTCCTGTGCAGCCGCATCGAGGTTCGCACCTGCCCGAGCGCGAAGCTGCGCTCCGATTCTTCCGCCGGAGAGGCGAAAGCCTTCGCCCCTCCAGCGATCTTGAGAGGATCCGCCCACCAGATGCCGCGCTTCTTGAGAAATTTGCGTGTCACCAGCTCGAAGCGCGCGTCGAAGCATGAGACCACGCACGCGTCCGCGCGATACATGTCGGTCTGCGAATCGAAATGGAAGACTTTCTTCACGGCCTTAACCGGCGCGGCGCGCTTTGATTTCTTTCAGCAGCTTTTCGATCTCGTCTTGTTTTTCCAATGCGGCCAATTTGTCCTCGATGTTGTCGCTGACCATCTCGGCCTTGACTTGGCTCACTGCCTCGGCGTGCCGCACCTTGTTCTGCATCCGATCGAACGTCGCGGTCTTTGACTTATCGCCGATCGCGATTCGCGCGTCGCTGGCCTTAGCCAACGCCCGCGAGCGCCTATGCTGTGCGATCAGCATTTCGCTCTTCGATTCGGCTTCGGCCAGCTTTTGCTCCAGCTTGTGTAAGGCCGACTTGAGATTGTCGACCTCCGTTCTCTGGTCCGCCATCAGGGAGTCGAAGCTCTCCGCCATCTGCTTGAAACTCATGGAGCGCTCCAGGGCCGCGCGCGCGAGATCATCCTGCTTCTTGTCCACGGCCAGTTCCGCCTTGCGGATCCATTCGGCTTCCTTCTCTGCGTTCTCCTTCTGCTTTTTCTCCAGCACGTGCTGGTCGGCGATCGCGATGGCGACCTGGGTCTTCACCTGCATGAGCTGGTTCTGCATATCCAGGATCACCTGTTTGATCATCTTCTCGGGATCCTCGGCCTTGTCGATCAGATCGTTCAGGTTGGCCCGGATCAACGTCGATACTCTTTCCAATAATGCCATATAAACCTCCTTATCTTGTTGGTTAGCTGCGCCTTAGGCCTTCTCGTCAGGCTTGGGCGCTTTGTCTCCAATCTGTCTCACCTTGGAAAGCAGGTCCGAGAACTGCATTCCGGAAAGCGTTTCGAACAACGCGGGAATCTGCGCGGCCATCGCGGCCACGTCGCCCGTGATCTTGTTCATGCCGGCAGAATTGCCGTTGCCCGTCGACACGATCGTAATCTTGTCGACGTTGGCCAGCGGGGAAGCGAGCGCCTTGACGATCTCGGGCATGTTGCTGATCAGCTTGTCGATGACCGCCGCCTGGTTGTAATCCTGGTAGGCTTCGGCCTTCACGTTCATGGCCTTCGCTTCGGCCTCGCCTTTCTTGAAAATGATCTCGGCTTCCGCTTCGCCCGTGGCGCGGGTGGAAGCAGCCTGGCCATCGGCCTCGAAGATCAACTTCTGCTTCTGCGCCTCCGCCAGCGTCTCGATCTTGCGCCGCTCGATCTCGGCCTGTTTGAGCACCGTCGCGATCAACTCACGCTCGCGGCGTTGAATTTCAGCTTCCTGCACGGCAATCTGGCCGGTTTTCTGGACCTGCTCGATCTTGACCTGCTCGGCCATTACCTGCTGCTGCATGACATTGGTCTGGATCTCGTACGCCTTGTCTGCGGACGCCTTCTGCTTCTGGACAGCTTCGAGGAAATTCGCCTGCTTGAGTTGGAGATCGCGTTGAGCTTCCGCCTGCGCCGCCTGCGAAAGTGTTTCCGCAAGGACGCGTTCCTTATCGGCCTGCGCTTTGGCGACGGCGGATGCGCGCATGGCCTCGGCACGCTTGATCGCGGTGTCGCGCTCGGCTTCGGCGGCGGCCACGTCGGCGTCCCGCTTGATCCTCGCGACATCGGGCCGGCCCATGTTGGTGATGTAATCGTTTTTGTCACGGACTTCTTTAATTGTGAACGAGATCACCTCCAGCCCCATCTTGTTCATATCGTCGGCGCAGGTGGAGCGCATGCGGTCGCCGACCATTTCGGGCTGCTTTACGATCTCTTCCACCGTGAGCTGCCCGATAATCCCGCGCAGGTGGCCCTCCAACACCAGGCGGATCAATCCCTCGCGCTCCTGCGGTGTCTTCGTGAGAAACTGTTCAGAAGCGGTCTGAATCGACTCGGGATCGGATTTGACCTTGATCTGCGCGACGGCTTCCACCGTCACTGCGACGCCCTGTTTTGTGTAGAGGTCCTGCTGAGGCGCGACGTCGAATGACATCAGCTCGAGCGAGAGTAACTTGCAATTCTCCACCATGGGGAAAATCACCGAGCCGCGACCCTTGATGATTCGTGTGCCGCGAAAACCATACACCACGAGAGCCTCGTGCGGTCCGGCCTTACGGTACAGCCGGGCGAACATGGCCATCAGGAATATGAGAGTCAATGCCATCAGTCCTGCGATGGCGAAAATAATTTCTATGCTCATAGTTTTAGTCCTCCTTAATTTCGTTTGTGGCTGCCGAAGAATTCGTAAGCTCATCCCATGGCCGGACATAGGCAACGCCGCGCTCGTAGCGGGTCACAACGACTTCGGTTCCCTTTGCGATTTCGACTTCGTCATCGCTGCGCGCGGGAGCAGCGCGTCGAACCCCGGCCTGTGAAAAGATCATTTCACCGGTGCCAGAAGGACGAATGTTGCTGTTGACAGTTCCGAGTACGCCGATCATATCGTAGTCCGCGGGGTTGAGTTCCTCGTCATGGCGAATGAGAACCTTGGCGAGGAAAAAAAACACGATCGCCGCCCCGATGAATCCGCTCGCGCACGCGATCCCGAACCCGAGCAGGAACCAGAAGCTAGAGAACCGGGCAAGGAGGTAACCCGTACCGCCGAACCAGGCGAGAAATGCGGCGACCGTTCCAAAATTAATCGGGCCAATCTCACCCGTGTGACCTCCGCCCGAGTGCGGAGCATGCGCGTGATCCCCACCGATATGTAAATCCAGGTGGGGCAGGTGGAGATGCAAACTTCCCAGCAGCGAGAGCAGACTGAGAGCAAACCCCAGAAAAAAGCAGATGAGGTAGAAATCAGCCCAAGTCATTTTGCACGACTCCTTTCCGCCGCCGGCTTGAGCACTTGAAGCAGCCGTTCGGCCAGTCCAGGGTTTTCAAGGATAGCGCCGAGCAGAATCAGGCACATGCGCGAATCTTCGTGGCGCGCACTGGCGACCAGAGCGTGATGCAGATCAAGGTCGCGGCGGAAACGCTCCGCGCCATTTATGAGCCAGAGATCAAGCGTATTTTCCGTAGCGCCGACATCCGACATGAGCTCAGTCGAGTAGCCTTCGGGATCGTCGACGAAGTATCCCGGGTGCATCTTGAAAAATCGGGCGAGCAACATGCGCGTGGAATTGGTAAGGTGCGGCCGCGCGCCGCTCTCGATTTGCGAGAGATAAGACTGGCTGATCGTCTTGCCCAATTCTTTCTTGATGGATCGAACAATCTCTTGTTGTGTCATCGCTCGTCCCAATCCGCGAAGGGTTCCCTCGACTTCGCGCAGGTATCTGAGTTTGGCACCGAGTTTCATATTACTAATTGCGATATCTATATTACTGATTGTGATATTTATCAAGGGGGCCCCCTTGGAGGCACTACACTGGCACGCCAAGGCCGACAGGGCCGCCCAACTGATTGGTAGCTCAAGAAGTCTAAGCGTCCGCGAAGTGAGGCGAGTGTTTGGAGGCTGGAGCTGACGGGGGACGAATCCCACGATCTGGTCTCTCAGAAGTTCATTACCAACTCCAAACAATGGCAATGGTTGAAGCCGCACTCAAATCCCCCCTCTGTCCCCCTTTTTCAAAGTGGGAAGTTTCGCTCCAGAACTCTAACCCGTCTTTTGGAAAAGAGAGGACGGGGAGATTTTTGGGCGGGAATGAGGGGAGAATTATGTCGTGAATTTCTGGGACAGCACACTAGTTCGCCGCAGGGTTCGCGCGGTCTTCGGCGATGCGCTTGAGGTCGTTTTGCTTCGTGGCAACGAACCAGCGCAGGTGGCGACGCACGAAGAGCAGATCCGCCAGGCGACCGAGAACTCCCAATGGAGCTTCCCACTCGAGCGTGTCTCGCATGATGGTCGCTCCGTCTGTGAATTCGAATTCGTGCACATGCCGGAGTCGTTTGAACGCGCCCTGGACCATTTCATCGACGAACCGGTATGGCCGATCGAGCGCCGTGATCCGGCCGACGAATCGCTGCGTGATACCAAAGTGGCGGCCTTCGAAGGCGACAATGTCGCCGATTTCAAGCAGCCCCTGTGTTCGGCCAGGCTCAACTACGCGCTCCGCGGAGAATGCCGCTGACTCGCGTGAGCGTTCACGTCCCGCGCCAAATCAAAGCAGAGTTCGATCGGTGCGCGGATTCGAGTTTCGATGATGATCCTAGACATCAAAGGAACCAACGCATCAGCATGTGAAATCTTGGATTAGGATAGCGTGGAGGATGGTGATGCTTCGGGTGCGGCTCGATTCATCAGACGGCCGAAGAGCCGGGCTATTTCATCTTAAAGAGTGCTTCCTGTCCGTCGGCTTCGTCGTCTTCGACAGGCGATTCCAACATCCCGTGAAATTCCAGTCCCTCGATTTCTTGCAGAGTCTTGCCGGCGATACCCTGCAGATCGCCGTACATGCCGACCGTGGCTTGCATGACGCGGTCGATTTGTTCTTCGCGCTTGGCCCACTGGCGGGTAATGGCTTTTTTCTCGCGGTCGAGATCTTCTCTCATGGATGAGAAAGCTTCAACAATCGCTTGAACACGCTGGCGAAAGCGTGGACCGGTGAGATAACCGTAGACCATCTCCATTTTCGTCTGCTGGCCTTCGGAAGCTTGGCGGACGCAGGCGACTTCGATCAGAGTTTGGCGCAGCGACATCGCCACGGGCAACGTGACTTTCGGATCAGCAATCCACACGCCGTCGACGAATCCAAACGTCTCGACTTCTTTCGGCAGAGCCTGGCTGATAATGACGGCGATCTCAGCTTTGGCGGCGCGTTGGTCCTCGCGCAATTTCGGCAGCCAACCATCGGTCCAATTTTTCGTGCGCTTGCATTCCCAAAGAATCGTGCCGCAGACTTGATTGAGCGGTCCGATAACGCGCTGGAGCACGTCTCCGCCGAACTCGCCTTTGGCTACGGGTAGGATTGTATCGCGGGGAAACTTGGCGGCGAGTAGAGACTCCAGCTCCATTTCCTGAACTTCTCCTTGAAGTTGCTGCGAGCCTTGCTCGGCTCGACGCTTGAGATCTTCGATCTGCTTTTGCATTGCAGTGATGGTTTGATCTTTTTCCATCACTTTGAGCTTTAGTTCCTCTTCGGCTTCTTTTTTGGCTTTCTCCCTTTCGGCGCCGAGGTCGGCCTGCACTTTTTTCTCGATCGTAAGATCCAACTCCCGCTTGGCGTCATCGAGCTCGCGCTGCTTGCGGAGCACCTCGGCTTGGGCTTTTTGCGCTTCGGCCAATTTCGCATCTCTCTGTTTCAGTATGTCTTGGAGGAGATTGATTTCATTAGCCTTCTGATCGAGGTCCTTGCCAAAAGCGAGCTTAGCCTTCTTCGCTTCTTCGGCAACGATTCGAGCGCGTTCGAATTGCAGCTGTTGCTCGATGTGCTGATCGAGGGTCTGTTTTGCTTTCTCTAGTGAATCCGCGCGCTCGTTGATCAGCTTTTCCCTCTTGGATATATCGGCGTCTTTTTGCGATAGACGCTGCTCGTAATCGCGCCGCACCGATTCGAGTAGCGGCGCGGCGAGGGATTCCGTGAGCTTGATTTCGTTTTTACATTCAGGGCAAACAACCGTGGGTTCGGCCATGGCACTATTCCTTCTAGGAATTTTGTATTTGCCAAAGGTAAGCTTATTTCAGATTCGATCGATCCAGTAGCGGGGCCGGCGATGCAAATGAGCTACGGCTACAACGACAATCGTGTCGCCGTCGATTCCATAGATCAAGCCGTAAGGGAACCGAGCAATTAGGCAGCGTCGAATTTCCGGTTCGATTTCCGGGCAAGACAGTGGAAAACTAATGGCGCGCCGTACGGCCCGATCAAGTTCGTCAAGAAACTCTTGGCCGAGGCCTTCAAGTTGGTGGTTGTACCAGGCGACTGCATTGTCGAGCTCCTGCTGGGCTAGGGTAAGGAAGCGGACCTTCACGAGCGACGGTGCTTTTCCATCACGGTTTCGTAGTCCACGATCGACGCTTTACCAGCCTTGTACGCCGACCAGCGCTTGCGGGCTTCGTCGGCCCAGACACGATCGATTTCAGGATCGGGTTTGTCCAAGTCCTCGAGGATTACGTCGATCAATTGAAGCTTCTCCGTATCGGGCAACGCCTGAATTTCTGCCGCCAGTCTTTCTAACGTTTTGGCCATGAGGTCACCTCCAATCACCACGTTTGCGAAGCGATTCCTACTGTATATCAATTCGGAGTCACGCCCAAGTATCGCTGAACTATGCCGGATTGATTGTTGTGTGCGGTCCGCGTGATGAGCGGCAAAATCGTTGCCACGACGAAGAAAACGAAGATTACGACGACCGTAAGCGGAAAAATTCCACCGCGTTACCGCAGACCATCTTGTGCTTTTCCTCGTGCGGCACACCGGCGAAATTTCTTTCGATGATGTTCAAAGACTCCGGCCAGTCGGATTCTTGATGGGGAAAATCGGAGCCCCACATGAGACGGGCGACGTTGATCTTGTGACGCAGCTCGACGCCGACGCGGTCGAATTGAAAGCCCCAGTAGAAGTACTCGCGAATGTATTCGCTGGGCGGGCTTTTCATCGGCTTGAGTCCGAGCAAGCGATCGGCCCAGTGGTGATGTCGATCGTAGCGCACGTCGGCGCCCTGCAGGAAAAACGGAATCCAGCCGATCTGATTCTCGGCAAAAAAGATCCGCAGCTTCGGGAAGCGATCGAAGAGCCCCGACAAGACCCACTGCACTGCGGCAATCGATCCGTTGCCGCGCACCGGACCGAAGCGGCCGACTTGTTCGACGAGATCGTGGGTGAGTTTTTTCATAAGCTCGTCTGATTCTTTGGGGTATTTGAAAAGCGGACCTTTACGCTCGCCGCCGCGCTCAAGATCGACGTGGACGCTGACCGGCATGTTCAGCTCCAGCGCGCGCCACCAGAAACGATCGTCCTCCTCCGATGGGTAGGGTTTGCCGCTCGGAAATCCCTGAAGCAGCACTGTTTTGAGACCGGCTTGCGCGCAAAATTCCATTTCGTCGATCACCGCCGTGACATCGTTTACCAGAGGCAAGATGCCAACGCCGATCAATCTTCGCGGATCTACGGCGCAATATTCCTCGACGAGCCAAGTATTGTAGGCCCGCACCACAGCTTTGTACGCCTCATCGTTTTCGATGCGCCGCCAAAATTTCGGTCCGCCCTGCTGTGAAGGGAAGAGCACTTCAGCGTCGATGCCGTCGCGATCTTGCTCGCTCAGGCGCTGTTCGGCGCTGCCGGTGCCGGGCGTTCCTTCGTATCTGCCGGTGAAGGGTAGATACTGATCGCGCCCTTTGCCGCCGTAGAGATCCGCAGCGGCGGCGGGACGAGAAATTTTATCGCCGATCATCCACAAGTCGCTGCCGTCCGGTTGGCGCACCAGGCGCGGCGCGAGGTCGCGGTGCCTCTCCGGAACTCGGTGAAGCCAATACTTCGAATCGATTTCTAAATGCGAGTCAGCGGAAATGTAACGGTAATTTCGGGCCACGGCGACTTACCACCTCATTTCACCGGTTATTCGAGGCCATCACGTTTGAGATACTAGCCAAATCCAAGGCAGCTGCCAAGGGGAGAACGACGCGAGAAAAGCGCTGGACAAAAGCTCAAATTTCGGTTTAGAAGCGGCCATGTCCTCCTTCGCTCCGCGCATGATCTATCTCGCGCTATTGGTGTTGTTCACTGGCATGGGTACGAGCAGGGCGCAAACTTCGCTGCAAAGGGTGCGTATCGCTTACTCGAGCACGGGAGTCAACTACGTCGACTTATTTTTGGGTAAGGAGAAGGGGTACTTCCGCGAAGAAGGATTGGAGCCGCAGTTTATTCAGATGAGCTCCAACATCGCGATCACCGCGAACATCGCGGGCGAGCTGGACGGCCAAGCAGCGATCGGCAGCGCCATGCGCGCCATTCAGCGCGGCGCGCCTTTGCGGGTCGTGTCGGTAACGTTGAGGCGACCGCTTTTTTGGCTAGTCGTCCGGCCGGAGTATCGCTCGATCAAAGAGTTGAAGGGCAAAGTGCTCGGTATTTCCACCATCGGCGGAAGCCAGCATCTGCGGGCAAAGGGCATGTTGGCCGCGGGCGGCTTGGACCCGGAGAAAGATATTACGTCAATCCAGATCAATGATCAGACCATGCAGCTGCAGGCCCTGGTGAGCAACTCGGTGCAGATCACCGCCCTCAGCCCGCCGTGGGTGGCCGTGGCGCGAGACACATTCAAAATGAATATTCTCGACAGCGCGCTGGAGCGCTTCGCGGGCGTAGACAGCGGGCTGGCAGTCCCGCTCAAGCTTCTGCAAGAGAAACCAGACCTGGTAAAAAAAATTCTTCGCGCGCGCGCGAAAGGCAACCGCTACTATCTGGAGAATGAAAGGGAAGGAAGCGAATTTCTCGCGCGCCTCTACAAAGTGGACTTTAAAATTGCGTTGGAATCGTATCGCTCCTCCAAGCCGGCGTTTACGGGCAACGGTATACCGACCGACGATGAAATCAAAGAGCATCTCGTGACAGACGCGCAGATCCTCAAGTTATCGAAGCCGGTTTCAGCGTCCGAGATTTTTGACTTCAACCTGCAAAGAGAAGTCACGCGCGAGTTGGGAATCAAGTGAAGCCAACGATTCAACCACAAAGAGCATGGCGCGACACAGCCCGCAACCAAATGAAAAGATAGTGTTTACCACGAAGGCACGAAGGATTTAAGTTTCTTTAACCGTCCGCTTCGTGCTCTTCGTGAGCTTCGTGGTGAGATTGAATTGTTCTGTAGTGGTGAACGGTTCGATTCTTCGGCTAAGACCAGAGTTGTTTGGTCGCGATCTTCGCGCCTTCCGCCATCGCCTTGAACTTTGCCCAAACCACAGTGGGATGAATCTCTGGGTTGAAAGTGGCTTGAGAAGAGAATCCGCAGTCGCTTCCGCCGATCACATTCTCGCGCCCGACGAGCTTGGCGTACCGGCCGATTCTTTCCGCGATCAGTTCGGGGTGTTCGACGATGTTACTGCAGTGGGTGATCACTCCGGGGATAAGGATCTTTCCCGCCGGAAGCTTGACGTCTTCCCACAGGCGCCACTCGTGCTCATGGCGCGCATTCGCCGCTTCGAACGAAATAGCTTCGGAATTCACTTTCAGCAGGAGGCCGACAATGTCTTTCAACCCAATGTCGAAGATGCGCGGACCTTCGTTGATGCCGTAGCAGGTGTGATAGCGGATCTTCTCCGGGGCAATGCCGCGCAGCGCGTGGTTCAGAGCCTCGATGTAAATCTCAGCGTCTCTCACACGTTCGGCAATGCTTAGAGACGGTTCGGTTCTATAAAGTCGGGTTAGCGATGGATCATCGATTTGTAGAAGAAAGCCGGCATCGACGATCGCCAGGTATTCTACCCGCAGCGCCTCGGCCAGAGCGTATTGAAACTCCTCGTCGCTGCGATAATATTTGTTGCTCCAGAAACCCGGAGCGATAGCTGGCATGAAAACTTCTTCCGGCCGAAGACCGTCAAGCGCAGCTTTCAGGTTTTCGATATCTGTCCGCACCAGTTCCTGTCCTTTGTAGGTGATTGGTCCGGTACAGGTTACCGGCAGATTCGGCCCGACGCCGCACATGTGCTCGGCGAAATATTTCTCGTAGTATTCCGGGAAGGCGCGTGCCTCATCGGTCTTCATGCGCGCGGCAATGCGCTCCTCTGAACTCGCGGCGGGTTCAAAACCGGTGAGACGCTCGACCAGGTAAGCATTGAAACTCGGTTTGCTCTGCTCGCCGTCGGTCACGATATCGACATCACATTCCACTTGCTTGCGCACCACGTCGGCGACAGCGCCGCGAATGCGCTTGGCGTAGGCATCTCGATCGTAGGGCTTGTCGCGCAGCTTGGCATCCATCATTTCGAGGAGATCCTTCGGCCGTGCCAGGCTGCCGGCGTGGGTCGTCAATATCCGATTCGTGCTTCGCTTCATTTGTCCTCCGTTCTAAGAAAAGGGGTAATGGAATGATGGAGTATTGGAGTGATGGGCCAAGATTTCCCAATACTCCAGTACTCCAGCTTCTGAAGCTTATCGATATAGCCCATCGATGTATCCCGACCGGTCCAGCTCTTCCAATAAGGTCGTGTCCATGAAATCTTTGGGATTCGCCTTTCTCGCCGCGGGAATCCGCTCGCTGGCATCTTTAATAATAGTGTTGAAACCGTCTATCGATGGATAGGGCTTGGCTTTGACAGTCTCGCGCAGCGCCTGATAGGCGTCCTCGAGCTGCTTTTCGTCTTTGCTTTGTCGATACTTTGCGAGAGCCCGCTTCGAAAGAGTCGGATTGGTGCGCACGGCATGGATGGATTCTACATACGCTTTCAAGAATCGCCGGGCAAGATCGCGATTGCGCGCAAGCAAGCGCTGGGTCGTGACCACGCCGGTCCCCTGATACGGCACGTTCAAATCACGCAGATTGAGCAAAATTTTCATGCCCAAACGAAGCGCTTCGAAGTGCTCCGGAGGCGAGAGCAGAGTGGCATCGACCGAGCCGCCGTGAAGCGCGATCAAGCGCTCCGGAGCATCGCCAACCTGAAGGAAAGTGACGTCCCTCTCGCTCATCCCGTATCTCGGTAGAACGTTCAGCATACGCAGATGCGACGCCGAGCCAAAGCGGAACACGGCGATCCGTTTTCCTTTGAGATCTTCTATGGAATTGATATTGGGACGGACGACGACACGATCGTTCAAAACATCTTGCACGCCAGCAAGCATCACCGGATCGGCGCCCTGCAGCCTGGCGGAAAACATCAGCGATCCGGTCATTTGTCCGAACTGCACCTCACCGGCGATCAATGTTTCGATCGCCGCGCGGGTGTAGATGATTTCCGCGTTGAATCCGTTCTTGCTCATGAAGCCGCCCACGTCGGCGACCCATAGCACGCCCTGAGTAGGGGAAACCGAGGAAAACGCAATGCGAATATTGTCTGCGGCGAAAGCAACAGTGGGCAACAGGCAAAGCAGATTTACGCTGGCGAGAAGTAGGAAAAGTCTTATCCGACGGAACAATCTCATTGGTTTGACCAAATTCTTTTCTGCGGGATCGTCTGCTTTCCCCGTGATGGCTGGCTGGAAAATAGGAGAATCGATACCAGGCGTCAAGCGGTTTTTCAGCGATCCGTGATCGATGGGTTTAGTTGACATCGTCCTGAGGAATTCACTACTCTCACGCCCACCACGAGGAGTAGGAGCGAAGCAATGAAAATGGAGCGGTCCAACAACGACAAGCTGACACGTACGACGACGGTTCTGACTGCGCAGCTAATTTCTCTTGCCATTCTATTCGGCGCGGAAATTGCCGGCGCTCAAGCGCCGGCGCAAAAACTCAGCATCAGCATGTCGAGCACGGGCATGCCATCGATACAGCTTTACATCGCCAGGGAAAAGGGTTTTTTCCGTGAAGAAGGTTTCGAGCCGCAGTTGATTCGCATGAGTGCCAACGCAGCGATCGCCGCCGGCGTGGCAGGGGAATTGGATGCTCTGGGCTCGGTAGGCAGCGCCGTGCGAGGCATTATGCGTGGTGTGCCGCTCAGGGTGATTTCCGTGGATCTGCGCCGGCCAATTTTCTGGCTCGTATCGCGCGGTGAATTCCGCTCGGCAAAAGAATTGAAAGGGAAAATCCTGGGAATCGTGACGATCAACGGCAGCCAGCATTCGGCAGCGCGTAAGATGCTGGCGCTACACGGCGTCGACTCGGACAAAGAGCTAACCTTCTCTCAGGTGGGCGACGAGGCGACCCAGCTGCAGGCTTTGATCAGCAACTCGATCCAGGTCGCCGGATTGACGCCGCCCTACGTTTTTCTTGCCCGCGATAAATTCAAGATGAACGTGCTGGAGAGCTCCATCGATAAGTTCCCGAGCATTCAGCAAGGAATCGGCGTTCAGGTGAAAACGCTGCAGGAGCAGCCGGATTGGTTGCGCCGTTTGCTGCGCGTGAAAGCGAAA
>DASPXM010000353.1:0-4857 GCA_035637295.1 Verrucomicrobiia bacterium | reverse complement strand
GCGCGTGCGATGACTTTGGCCGTTACGCTGCCCAGCATGATTTGCTCGAATCCGGTGCGGCCGTGGGTCGACATGACGATCATGCCCGCGTTTTCCTCTTCGGCTTTCTTGACAATCTTATCGTAAGGCACTCCTGCTTCGACGGCTTCCGTGATGCTAACTTTGCCGGCAATATCGGCGAAGTTTTCTTTGACGAAGTCATGCAGCCGCTGCTTATAATGCGGCACAAGTGCGCTGGCAGGATTCAAAGGATCATCTTTGCCGAACCAGTGGCCGTCTTCGCTGATCACGTGATAAACAATTACCTCGGCACCCTGTTCCAAGCCAATCTCCAACGCGTAACGTACCGCTGGCTGTGATAGTTGGGAAAGATCCGTCGGCGCCAGAATTTTCTTTGGTTTGGTCACGACGATCTCCTTATGCTGAAAACGAAGCGCAATAAGTATGCCCCGGTCTCACCCCCAATTTAGTTTTACTTTCAAATCTTTTACCCGCTTTCTTTCTCACTTATGAGGAGTCGCCACGGAGAATTCTTAAAATTGACAACAAACCCATGTACCCCGCGCTCAATCAACGAAACTCCAAGGGATAATTCTGCACAATTGTTGGCACGGACAGTGCACGGGAAGCTGTTAGAACTTCAGGCGCACAACAACCTATGAACTTCGCTGCATCTATCGGGAGGTATGGTTGGATGAAAGTCATCGATGTCATGACCAAAGAGCCGCTCACTATTGCACCTGGGGAAACTATCGGGCAGGCCGACGAGCTGATGTCGGAAAACAACATTCGCCAGATCCCCGTGGTCAATGGCCGGGATCTCGTCGGTATCGTCACCGACCGAGACATTCGGTCGTTCCTCAGTTCTTCATTGCTGGGTGACCCCGAAGCGCGGGAAAGAGTCCTGCGCGCGACGGTCCGCGACGTCATGACCACGGCGCCTATTTTCGTTTCTCCGAATGACGATCTGGAGGAGGCGGTGGAACTGCTGATCGAGGAAAAGATCGGCGGCATCCCGGTCGTGGATGAAGCTGAAGGCTTGGTCGGCATCGTCACTTACATCGATTTACTGCGCTGTTTTTTGAACCGAATACAGGAGGACTGAAATGAAAAACGGCAAAGAAGGACTCGTCACAGAGATCATGATGGGCAGTCCGGTAACGCTCAAGCCGGAGGACACGCTCGATCTAGCCAACGACGTGATTTCGCTCGGGCGCATCCGCCACATACCCGTCGTGGACGCCGGCCGGCTCGTGGGTTTGCTGAGCGAGCGGGACCTGCTGGGCGCTGCAGCGAGTCAGATCTTTGGGTTGAAGCAGAAAACCAAGTCGGCGCTGCTAAAAAGCGTGTTGATCAAGGACGTCATGAAAAAACACGTAGTAACGGTCTCGCCCGAAACGTCGATCAAGGATGCCGCCCATCTGCTAGCCGACAAAAAAATCGGCTGCGTGCCCGTGGTCACCGACGGCGCTATCGTCGGAATAGTGACGACGACGGACATCTTGAGATATGTCGAGAGACTGGGATGACGAAAAGCCATCTACCTGGATCGTCAACCTTGTTCATGGACCGGCGAACACTCGCGAACACTTGTAGGTCAGCACGGAATCTCGGTCGGTTTCAAAACGCTACTTGGAAATTCAAAACCACAAACTGAGTTTCTTCGCTACGCGAAGATGTTACGCGATTCCCACAAAGGCGGGCAGCCTCCCCAGTTCGGTAAGCTGAGCGACTATTCCCCTGCAACCTGCCTCACCGCCGCCGTCCTCATCAAGCTGGCAAGGCATCTTGCTCTCCTCGCCAGCCTCACGATCCTAGGCGAAGCCGCAGGTCGCATCGGCGTCAGCCAACTCGCCATCTTCATTCTCATCGTCCTGGCCGTCTTGTCTCACACAATCGGACGTACGCTCCAACTGGGTTTGCGTCAGCAAACCGCCTTGACCAAGGGCGTGCCATGATCGCCGAGCGCCTTGAAGCGGCGAAGATCGTCTTCGGTCTTAAGGGAAATCTCGCTGAAGTCATCGATATCCTGTGCCGTCGCTCGACCCTGCCTGATCTCGCCGCTCAGTTTCGCTCCCATAAACCGGACAAAGTAAACGAGCGCTACAGTTACATCGGCGACGGCATTGCCGTGCCCCATCTTCGCATCGACAATCTTGCCACGCCGGAATTGATCCTCGGGCTCTCGCCCGACGGCCTTTCTTTCAACGATCACAAAATTAACGTCGTGTTGCTCTTGGCAACTCCGGCGGAACAGACCGCGCAGCACCTGCAGCTCTTGCAACGGGTCTCATCGCTTTTGCCCGCGATACGAGACGAACTATTGACCCAGCGAGACGCGCGCCGTGTGCTCCAAACCCTTGCACGCGCCGAACAACAATCCGCGTTGCCAACCTATCTCAACCTAAGCCAAGAACAAATCGGTTTCGAGCTCCAGACCGATCTCAACAACGGCCTGACATCGCAAGAAGCGCGCAGTCGGCTGGCGCACTATGGGCCGAATGTACTCAAGCGCAGTCGCGGCACACCCTGGTATTTAAAGCTCTTGCGAAACCTGTTCAGCTTCTTCGCGATTCTGCTGTGGATTGCGGCGCTGCTTTGTTTCGTACCGGGTGTCGATCTGCCGCAACTTGGCATGGCGATTCTTACGGTCATCTTTATCAACGGCGTTTTCGCATTCTTACAAGAACACAAATCGGACCGCGCCTTGGAAATGTTGCAACAATTGATCGCGCAGAAATGCCGTGTCGTCCGCGATGGCCAACTAACCGAGATCGACGCCGGCGAACTGGTGCCCGGCGACCTGATCGTTCTCGAGGAAGGCGACCTGGTACCCGCGGATGCCCGTTTGCTCGAAGCATTCGAAGTCGAAGTCGACAACTCTTCGCTCACCGGTGAGTCCTCGCCGGCGCGCCGCTACAAATCCGATCAGCCGATCCTTATCTCCGGCAAGTTTCTTTGGATCGAACTCCCCAATGTCGTGTTCGCCGGCACATCGCTCTTGCGCGGCCGAGCGCGAGCCGCTGTTTTCGGCACCGGCATGAATTCCGAAATCGGTAAAATCGCCAATCTCACTCAGGACATTCAGGTGGAGCAGAGCCCGTTGCAAAGACAACTGCGCGGCACCGTGTACGCGATCGCGGCGCTCGCCGGTGGTTTGGGACTGGCCTTTCTATTCTTAGGCTGGTTAGTCGCCGGCCTCACGTTCCTTGAAGCGTTTGTTTTTTTTATCGGCCTATTCGTCGCCAACGTCCCCGAAGGACTGTTGCCGACCGTCACGCTTTCGCTGGCAATGGGTGTGCAGCGCATGGCCAAGCGCCACGCGCTCGTCAAAAGCCTGCCGTCCGTGGAAACCCTCGGCTGCACCACGGTGATTTGCTGCGACAAGACCGGCACGCTGACGCAGAACTTGATGATGGCCACGGAAATCGCCGTCGACGGCGAGATCGTCGAAGTTTCAGGCATTGGCTATCGCCCGCAAGGCGAGTTTTCGCACGACGATAAAACCCTTTCCTTGGACGCGATCTCTCACTGGAACGCGCTCCGGCGACTGCTCGACTGCGCCTTCATCTGTAACAATGCGAAGCTCGATCGAAGTGGCAGCGACTACCGCGCAATCGGCGATCCCACCGAGAGCGCATTGGTTTGCCTCGCTGAAAAAGCCGGCATTCGCGGAACACACCAGCGACTCCACCTCAACCCGTTCGAATCTGTTCGTAAACGCATGAGCGTCGTGGTCAAGCCGCATCGGCAACCCGAAGCGACGATCTACGTGAAGGGCGCTCCTTTAGAGACGCTACAACAGTGCGATCGGATCCACTGGGGCGACGAGGTCCGGCCGCTCACTGAGTTGGACCGGAAGAGAATTCTCAACGAGAACGACGCCATGGCCGATCGCGGCCTGCGCGTCCTCGCTTTCGCTTACCGCGATGGCGAAGAATTAAGTGGCGCCGACTACTCAACGGCAAACGTCGAGGCATGCCTAGTGTATCTCGGGCTCGTGGCATTGTCTGATCCGGTACGGCCCGAAGTCCCGGAGGCGATCCGTGCTTGCCACACGGCTGGAATACGCGTGATCATGATCACGGGAGATTATGCTTTGACTGCTTCCAGTATCGCCAAGCAAATCGGCCTGGCGCAGAATCTCCAGGTGTTCACCGGTGCGGAGGTGTCAGAGATGGATGACAATAACCTTCGTGCCATCCTCACGAAGGGCGAAACCATTTTTGCCCGCGTCGCGCCGGAACATAAACTGCGTATCGTCGCCATGCTCAAGCAAATGGGTGAGATCGTCGCGGTCACCGGCGACGGCGTCAACGACGCCCCGGCCTTGAAAAAAGCTGACATCGGCATCGCCATGGGACTGCGCGGCAACGACGTCGCCAAAGAAGCGGCGCATATGATCTTAACCGACGACAATTTCAGCTCCATCGTCGCCGCCATCGAAGAAGGCCGCGCGGTTTTTGATAACATGCGACGTTTCATGGCTTACATTTTCAATCACAACCCCCTGGAAATGTATCCCTACATCGTCTGGCTTCTTTTTCCCGGTATACCGCTCGCGATTACGGTCATGGGAGTGCTGGCTGTCGACGTTGGCACGGATCTCGTTCCAGCGATGGGTTTAGGCATAGAGCCGCCAGAGCGGGGAATCATGGAGCGTTTGCCTCGCAGGCGCGACGTGAAACTGCTTTCGATAGGCTTTATTCTTCAGAATTATTTCATCCAAGGCACGCTGGTGACGCTCAGTTGCTACGCGACTTACCTCTATTTCGGATGGGTGATGGGTTACTGGCAACCGGGACTGAGTTTGTCGAATATGCCGTCTTCGCCCGAGGGATTGCAATTTAATCACGC
>DASPXM010000352.1:0-18599 GCA_035637295.1 Verrucomicrobiia bacterium | reverse complement strand
GATTCCGTGGAAGCGGTTAAAAAGCGGGGCGCGCCGGTGGATTGGGCCCGGCTCGATGAACCCTCCTACGGCGATATTCAAGCGACAGGAGTGCTATCGAAGGCCCGCCGGCCGAATGCCGCACGGCTCTTTGCGAGTTTTCTGGTTTCCAAAGAGGGTCAACAGAAGATCGCGGATCTCGATAATGTAGTGGTGCGTAAAGACGTCGAGCCTAAAATTGCCTTGGATCGTTCGAAACTGCGCGTCATCGATCCAGCCGAAGGCAACCGGATCGATTATTACATGGGTCTGATAAATGATCTCTTCGTAAAGGCGAACTGAACGTCGGAGATACTGCCCGCCGCCTTCAGCGTGGCGTCAGCAGTGGCTGGCGGCAATCTTTTTCCTGGCCGTTTCTGAATCTGTGTTAACGCTCTGCTGAATGATTGTAATGATAACGATGGTCGGCTAACTCCATCAACTGTCAACAAAAAACTTGACCCTTTCCGATCTACCAGACAAACGGCAACAATCGATACAGCACTTTCTGGGTATACTCCGTATATCCCGGCAGATTCTTGTGCAGGAATCTTTCCTCATCCAGAAGCCGCCATATGAGCGCAGGCTTAAACAAGATGAGCGCGAAGAGCCCCCACCACGAGCCGAGCGCAAGGGGGGTTCCTATAAGCAAAGGAAGCACTCCGGCATACATCGGATGGCGCACGACGGCGTACGGGCCCGTCGAGATGACCGTTTGCCCCTCGGCTACTTGGACAGTGGAAGCAGCATAACTATTCTCGCGAATGACGAAGTACACCAACAAAAATCCAAGCGCGACCAAGAGGTCGCCTATCACAGAGACGTACGGCGAGACGGGCGACCACATAAAGCGACGGTCGAATGCCGGAACAACCAAGAGCGCGATGAATCCAAGCAGCGCGAAAACCATGATGATCTTTTGAGTCGTCTCCTTTTCCGCCGTTGGCCCGACGTTCATGCGCCGCTCCAGAAGCTTCGGATCCTGTATCGCGAGATACACCGTGATGGCAGCCGACGCTCCCACGAAGACGGCCATAAAGACAAATGCCTGCCAGTAATCGAGCGTCCCCGCGGGCACAAAAAGAAGCGCCGCCATCACGAGAAAGCCGAAAATCGATGACCGGAGTGCTCGAAAATAGAGATTGTTCATACTTGTGAATTATAGATCCTATTAAGCTTGATGGCCTGCCACGTTGTTGTCATAAGCCAAGCGCTATAGGCCGCGATCATGAATCTATTTGTCCAGCCGACCACAGTGATATTGGATCGATGCGCCAATCCATAAAAAATGATGATAGAGCCGTAAAACAAGAGCAAACCCAGCCACGCCAATATCGTCGCCCGTTTTAAGAGATGCTCGGCCTCTGACCACCGCTCATTGTGAATCAAGCTTCTGCTCAGTAAGGTGAAAACGATCGGCGAGCTGAAGATCACGATAAGCCCGAATAGGCCATGCAGGCGGCTTTCGACGATCGATGTCGGATCGGGAGCAAAAATGCCCGCGCCAATGTATGCAATGCCGACGAGTATGAGCCACCACCCACCGAAGCGGTCGCCTTTTGTTCGCAGATCAATCCATAGTGCACGTGCGAGAAAAAGCGATCCCGCTCCCAGGCAGAAAAAAGCGAGCGACATCAAGAAGCCGAAGCGGCCGAGCTCGTATTCGCTGATCAAGTGCGGTGGATTGAACTCCGGCTCAAGAAAATACAACACGATAAGAAGAACAAGAAAGGCGGCAACGGATACCAGTGACAAGTACGCCGCGATTCGCGAGGTAGTTTCGTAATGAGTCGTTGTTTGTAATTGATTTGTCATGTTAGTGAATCGGTCTATTCCAGATTCGTCTCCGACCGCTGATTTTCATTGAAGGAATACACGACTGAGAAAGGCGCGGGGCCGATCATACCGCCCCTGTGCCTAGTATTGTTTTACGTGTGATGTTCATAATTTTATTTCAATAATTCATCAGCCGATACTTTAAGCGCATCAGCAATTTTTGAATTGTCGCGAGGGTTGGGTTTTGTTTTCCGCTCTCAGTACCGCTAACATACACGCTGTGAACTTCTAATGCTCGCGCAATATTCCCATTGCGACATTTTCTTTTTTGTTCTGATGCGCTTGAGATTTTGCTCCAATTTTGAGGGCGAGGGATTTTGGGTAGAGTAGAGAAGGCTAATCGTCGGGTAGGTAAATTCTTAGCTGTATCCACCGTTTCCAGTTTCGTGCCCATTTAAAATCTACCATGAGAAGAAAAAGGCGACAGGCTGACCCTTTCCGCCCTTGATGGATAGAAATGACTCAACCCGCAAGCCTGATCCTCATCTGACGCTTTCATCTTTGGCGCTTTAGTTACGGATTTGCGCAATTGGAGCAAACATGGAATAGCGTGTCCGGGCGAGGTGTGTTGGGGGGGATGGACCGTGATCGTGTCTGTGAAACGTGATCGTGGAATCACGAACACGTTTCACGAACACGAATTGTTGGGATGCCGTTGAGCGGACCGAAGCGTGGTCCCGTCGATCAAATTCTCCGGGCTCTGAACGGTGTGTCAGGAGGTCGCACCTATGACGCGGTAATCGCGACTTGCACCGAGAAAGGAAACGCATCGAAACTGGAATCTGTGATTTGCCATCTTGAGATTCCGAGCTTCGCGAGAACAGATTTCACCGTCGTGATTCCGGGAAGTTTCTGGCCGCCCCCCTTTTCGGGTTTTCTGGTTTCCAAAGAAGGTCAACAGAAGATCGCGGATCTCGATAACGTAGTGGTGCGTAAAGACGTCGAGCCGAAGATTGCTTTGGATCGTTCGAAACTACGCGTCATCGATCCCGCCGAGGGCAACAGGATCGATTATTACATGGGTCTGATAAATGATCTCTTCGTAAAGGCGAACTGAGCTCGGAGACACCGCCCCCGAATTCCCACGCCGAAGAAAGATTCCTTGCTTTGCCAGACTGCGTGAAAACTATGTTCATGGTTCAACGGGGCTCACCACGAACGGAATCGCAGCATTTGATATTAGGCACTTAGCCGTTCGCCCTGAGCACGGTCGAAGGGCTCCGAGAGTTTTCACACAGTCTGTTGCTCGGAATGACAACCGAATAAGCGATCTGTTATCTCGACCCGCTTCAATAAAGACTCAGGGTAACTGCGTGAGAGATCTTGAGCTCACTGAACGACTACCAGGCGTCGACTCAACTTGACAGTCCTTTCTTGGCGTTGATATAGCCCAACAGATCATTAGCAACAAAGAGGCTTTTGTTGCCGTGGCGCAACGCGCTCGCCGATCAGAGTTGCAGCGTCGTGCCGCGAAGCCACAGGGTTAGTTCAAAGAAAAGCTCGGAAGGAAAACTAAATGTTAAACGGAAAACTCAGAATGGCGCCCACCTGCTATCACGTGCTTCATCTCATTCCGGTGATGGCGGCCCATGAGATGGGGTTTTTTTACGACGAGGGCTTGAAATCGGAGGACGGATTGCCGGCCTATACGATCCTGCGCCAAGCGATGGTGCCCTTCGGGCTGGAGAAGATGGGGATCTCCCAAGCCATGAAGGAACAGTCAGTGGATATTGCCCTCGACGTTCAGTCACGCACGGTTTTCTTTCAACGCGCGCGCGGCGCAGATCTCTACATCATATCCGGCTGGAGAAACCAGCATACCAATGTTTGGGTCGGCGCGCCGCATATCAAGTCGCTGAAGGATTTAAAGGGAAAGCGAGTGGGCATAAGCGACTTCAACAGCATCCGCCACTGGGCGATCCAGATTCAGTTGCGCAAGGCCGGGCTAGACTTGGAAAAAGACATTGAATGGGTGAGGGGCATGTTCCATCCGGTCCATGTGCCGGCGCTCAGAAGCGGCAAAGTCGAATGCATTCCGTGCAAACCATGGGACGCGGAAAAGCTGATTAAGGAGGGCTGCAACGCTTTGGTCAAGCCAGCGGATCAATATCCGGATGGACGTCCCGAACGAATCATCGCCGCTACGGGACGAATTCTTGAGGAACGCCCCGATCTGGTAAAGAGCTTTCTTAAAGGCATGATCCGCTCCTACTGGTTTGTCCGCGATATGCCGAAGAATTTTGAGTATATCCGCCAGCTCGAGAAGAGACTCCGCTACGACAGCGCCGACCCAGAAGAACGAAAGATCAAGATTTCCAGCGCCGCGCCCGTGGATTTGGAGGCGACGGGCGCGCGCAACGGGATTCGAGGACATGCTGGCGGAGGAGGAGAAGCTTGGGGAGCTTAACTATGATGTGCCGCCCATCAAAGATGTGTGCGCCCAGGATCTGGTCGCAGGGGCCTACAAGGAACTGATGGAACGGCAAGAGTTGCAGGAAGAATACGAGAGAGTCGCGGCTATCGCACAAAGGTGGGGTTACTAATAACGCGGCGACGGGAACACAGTCGCCGACCATCAAGGAGGTTAAAAGTGGAATCAAAAAATTTTCGGCATGCGGTCTTTTCTATGATTGTGCTCGCTATCACCCTGATTTTTTCGCTTCGGTATGCTGGCGCACAGTCGGGGGAAAGCTTTTTCAAGGGGCAAACCATCACGATCATCGCGGGTTCTTCTCCGGGTGGAGGAACTGACAGCCTGGCGCGGTTGCTGTCGCGCCACTTCAGCAAACACATCCCTGGCAATCCCAAGTTGGTCGTCAGCAACGTAGCCGGGGCGGCTGGGCTGATTGCAGCCAACAATCTCTACAACCGTGCGCCTAAGGATGGCACGGCGATAGGCACCATGGCCACAGGCTTGACGTTTCGAACCGCGCTGCGCGACCCAGCCCTCAAGTTTCAATTGGAGAAATTCAGCTATCTCGGTCAAATAGCCTCGGAAGGCAACTTCGTCTACGTCAGAAGCGAGACACCGTTTGGCAGTATTGAAGCGATCAAGAAAGCCAACAAGGAGGGCAAGAAGCCCAAGTTCGGCGCGCAGGCGAAGGAGCACAACTCCAATGTCGTACCCATGGCCATGGAGGCGATCTTGGGCATCGACGTCGATGTCGTTTACGGATATCCCGGAACAGCGGAGATATTGCTCGATATAGAACGGGGCGCCCTCGACGGCCGCGCGCACGCGCGTGGATCTCTCTTTGCCACTAGGAGCAACTGGCTGGAAAAAAACTTTATCAAGGTTTTAGTCGTCACGTCTCCCCAGCGTGATTCCCGCCTGCCGAACGTGCCGACCCTCGAAGAGATCGCTCCAGCGGACAAAAAACCTCTGTTAGAAGCCATGTACTCCGTGCAAGGTCGGACGTTCGCCATGCCGCCGGGGGTCCCTCCCGAACGGGTGAAAATCCTGCGCGATGCATTTGCGGCCATGTTTAAAGACAAAGACTTTCAACAAGATGTGGATAAATTGGGTTGGAATGACGAGCTCATACGGGGCGAAGAGCTGAACAAGAAAGTAGACGAGCTCGTCCACAATGAATTGGCGATGGGCTTTTTTCGCAAGATCTTACAATAGCGAGTAGAGATTCGTTCTGTTGCATCGAAGAACCCCCGGCAATGGGGGTTTTTCGTATTCAGCAATTTGAGAAACATAGCGGACTCATCAAGTGCTTGATGCCGTTGTAACTGCCACGGGCGAGATATTTACCTTCAGCCGCATGGCGTGGCTTTTTGGCGGTGTCCTATTAGGCAGCGTGATCGGATTCGTCCCGGGGATTGGTGGACGGACTACGCTAGCGATTCTCCTTCCCTTCATAGTCAAGATGGATCCCGCCAGCGCTCTCGTGTTGATCGTCGGCATTCACGCCATCGGCAATACCGCTGACACCATTCCGGCGATCCTATTTGGAATTCCCGGTTCCACCTCGGCGACCGCAACTGTGATGGATGGCTTTCCGATGGCCAAAAAGGGCGAAGCCGAGCGCGCCATGGGCGCGTCTTTCCTTTCCTCCGGTATCGGCGGTCTGATCGGTGCCTTCACCGTTCTGGCAACCATTCCCATGATTCGCCCCTTGATCCTGACATTCGGCAATCCTGAATTCTTCATGACCGCGATTCTAGCGATTGTTATGATCGCGCTCCTTACCGGCGGCGCTCCGGTGAAGGGATTAATCGTGGGAGGGCTGGGGCTGCTGATCGGTATGATTGGCGACGCTCCTCAAACCGGCGTGCAGAGATGGACGTTCGATCAACTCTATCTTTCAGACGGCATTCCGTTGATTCCCATCGCGCTCGGCGTCTTCGCAATTCCTGAGCTGATCGATATGACGCTTGGCGCAACGGGAACAAGAATCGCCGCCGCTGCGCCGATAACGATCAGCTCAACCAAATGGCGGGGAGTCAAAGACGTTGCCGCGAACTGGTGGTTGCTGGTTCGCTCCAGCTTCATCGGCAGTTGGATTGGGATATTGCCTGGCATAGGGAGCAGCTCGGCGATCTGGCTGGCTTACGGCCATGCGGTTCAGTCGGGGAAGGATAAGGAAAATTTTGGTAAGGGCGATGTTCGGGGCGTGATCGCGCCCGAGGCGGCCAATAACGCGAGCGATGCGGGAGATTGGTGTCTCACCTTGGCTTTCGGCATACCCGGGAGCGCTACGATGTCGTTGATCATGGCCGCGATGCTGCTACTGGGCTTGACGCCAGGCCCAAAGATGCTCACCGACCATCTCCATCTGACCTTAGTAATAGTTTGGAGCTTGGTATTGGCCAACTTGATGGCCACCGGTCTCTGCTTTGCGTTCACCAGGCAGTTGGCGGGGATCACAAAACTGCCGGTGCATTACTTGTTTCCAGTGCTCATCGTGCTGATTTTTCTGGCGGCGTATCAGTCGACCGCCGATTGGGGCGACCTCGTCGCTCTGCTCGGATTCTCTGTCATCGGTGTTTGTATGAAAAGGTCCGGTTGGCCTAGACCGCCCTTGATCGTGGGAATGGTTCTGCAGCGGCTCGCCGAGACCTATTTTTTTCTGACCACCAAACTCTACGGGTTCTCCTGGCTGACGCGGCCTATCGTGATCATACTGTTCGGTTTAACCGTCTGGACAATAGTCCACGCTGTCAGGCGCCACTCTAAAGCTAAGGCAAGAGCATGAGCAAAAAGTCCGGCAACAAGCTTGATCCGTCCTTTTGGCTCTCGCTTTTTTTTGCGGCAGTCATTGCCGTATTGGTCGGGACCGCGGCTCGTTTGGACTGGGATACGCGACTCTTCCCGTGGGCGATTGGCATACCCGCTTTGGCGCTTGCCGTGCGCCAGCTTCTTACGGATTGGCGCGGCGCCGGCGCAAATGCTGAGCAAGGCGAAGCAACGCGCTATGCCGGAGTCCTCGATATTCCGGTTGATCAGAGCATATCCCCACAGGAAATGTTCCGGCATACAGTCAAAACCACACGCTGGATATTCGCTTTTGCCTTCGGCATATGGTTTTTTGGATTTCTAATATCGATCCCGCTTTTTGTATTCTTCTATTTGGTATACGAAGCTCAAGCGCGTAAGGCCGTCGGCTTAATCATCGCTGGGCTTACATTTTTATTTGTCTGGGGCATGTTCGACAGGCTGATGCACCTCGCCTGGCCGGAAGCGGCGCTCTTCACGCTACTCCGATTCTAGGTGTTGCAATGACTGCTTTCGTGCTTCTGATTGATTTCGGCAGCACTTTCACTAGAATCACGGCGGTCGATCTGCGCGCGTCAGAAGTCGTGACAACGGGTTTCACCGCTGTCAGCGTTGGCGGGGAGGATTCATGAGAGATGCCGGTTTGCCCATTACTCTGATTGTCGTTGGCAGCGCGTGGTTGCTCTGGTACTTCAGGTTGTTTCCCGACATCGACTGGATCATCGCGGTGGGGCTTGTCCTGGGCGGCGTCGCGGTTTTGTACCTGGATGGAATGACCAAGAACTCGATCGTCGCTGGGCCGATTCTCATCGCCACCGGTATCGCCTGGGCGCTCCATGACCGGTGGCATGTGACCTGGTTCGTGTTATTGCCAACGCTGCTTGTTTTGCTCGGGGTGCTCATGCTTATCGCCCGTCGAGCGGACATCCCGGAGCGGCGAGTGCGCCAAACATAGATTCCCGACTAGAACGCCTGCTTCTAGCGCATCGGCAAAGGTTGTGATCGGGATTGACAGTTAAGAGTAACAGGACACTACCGACATTTCAGTGACGATGCGGATTTGGGCAATTGAGCAAACGGCGATCCGGGAAAAGATCGAGACTGAGCCGAAGACTCGGAAGTGGTTTGAGGATCTCAACAGCAGGCTAAGTACTTAAGTCAAGATTTGACCTTAGCCTCTCCTCTAGCCTCTCTCTATCTGCTCTATCTAGAGTGGCTGCGTCGCCTGACGGTCATCGGACAAGTGGTCGCCGGCTCGGTCGACGAAGATTGCATCGACAAAAACGGCTACGTCCGTCTCAAGAAACTTCGGCCGACGCACTATTGCGGCCGGGCCTTCGACAACAAATTTGTCGCCTCTTACGAAGTGATGGAGGTCGATATGGTGTACAAGAGACCGGAGGCGCAACATAAGCCCAAGTGATGACGTTTTTTATGGCCCTAGTAAAAGTTCTTATCTCGATCATTTTCTTGCTCCTGTTGTCCCGCGATCCGGCCCGCTCGCAGAATAATTTTTTTTCCGGCAAGACCGTTCGGATCGTCGTCGGCTCGAGTCCTGGGGGCGGTTACGATTACTGGGACGCCTGCTGGCCCGCCATCTGTCCAAGTACATACCCGGCAATCCTGAAGTGGTCGTGCAGAACTTGCCGGGCGGCGGATCGCTGGTGACGACCAACTACGTTTACAGCGTGGCAAAACCCGATGGATTGACCTTGGGAATGCCCAATCAGTCGGTTTACATGGGACAAGTGGTAGGCGACCAAGACGCGCGATTCGACGTTCAAAAGCTCAACTGGATCGGCTCACCGGATCGCAATACCACCCTTTTGTATATCCGCGCGGACGCACCATATAGATCCATGGATGACGTCATCAAAGCCAAGTTGCCGCCTAAGTGTGGCGGTTCGGGACGGGATAGCTCGAGCATCATCTTCGCTCTGGAGGATCTGATCGGCGCCAAGTTCGAAGTCGTGTTGGGTTATCAGGGAGGCAGTCAAACCGACCTGGCGGTTGAAAGAGGCGAGGTCGTCTGCCGCTCGATGGTCCTCGGCGTGCATTTTAGCAGACAACCTTTCACTCTGTGGCATAGCAAAAATTTTGATCGCCATCTCGTGCAGATGGGGCGCAAACGAGACGACAGGTCAGCCGATACGCCTACGCTCTACGAGCTCATGGATCGCTACAAAACGCCTGAACGCGGACGCCAATTGGCTACGGTTCTAACTGCCGGAGAGAACTTCGGCCATCCCATGATCGCGCCACCGGGACTGCTCGCCGATAGAGTCAAGCTTCTTCGCGAGGCTTACGCTAATGCCCTAAAAGATCCGGCGCTCATCGCCGACATCAAGAAACAGGAATATGATTTTGATCCGGTCTCGGGTGAAGAACTGCAAACGTTAGCAAAGATTGTAGTCAACCAACCCGCTCCCGTGATTGACAGGCTAAAAAAGATTTTGGGTAATTAGAATCCGCGAGCCTTCGGCGGTTCACGGGAAGTCGGTTCCAATCGTTCCAGCCGCCGTTCAACTGCTTTTGCTGGCTTCCAATCGTTCCAGTCGTTCAATCGCTCCGCTCACTTAATACCGCGGCCCGTTTCAGACGTTCCACCGCTGCGCTCCATTCCAGCCGTTCAAATCGTTCGAGGAACTAAGACGAAAGAGGAAGAAATTCCACGTTTCGGGAATTTCTCGAAATGTGTGACCGTCATTAACTGCGCTGGGTTTTGGAGGGTCATGCATCGCGAAGTTCGAGCTGGCAGGTGGGGCCTATGCGCTGTGAGTTTATGTGTTGCACGGGCATCCGTGCGCGAGTAGAGTCTTTAGAAAGGTCGATAGTCGAGCGACTTAATTTAGGAGGATCAGACCATGGCTGAGAATACATCGCTGAGTGAGCGCGCAGATGCGCTCGAGCGGAAGATGAGCGACGAGCTCGATGTACTCGTTTCGAAATCGGCGCTGTTCAATCTGGCGGACGGCAAGCTCGGCGCGTCCAACACGGGTTCTGAGCTCACGGCTAAATACGGCAAGTATTATCTGATGGACGACGATCCGCGGCTACCGAAAATGCCGGCGAAGCCGACGCTCCTCGACTATTTCGAATGCCGCGCGAAGGGCATCAACCATCTGCTGCAAAGCGCGACCCATGCGCTGAAGGCGTCCATGCCAGAGAAAACGATTCTCGCCTGCCTTCTGCACGATATCGCCAATGCAATTTTCATCAAGAGCGATCACGGCTACTGGGGCGCGCAGCTGGTCGAGCCATACGTCGACGAGGAGGTATGCTGGGCCGTCCGCGCGCACCAGGCGCTGCGTTTCTTCCCTGACGAGTCAGTCGGTTACTCGTATCCGGAAATGTACGTCAAGCATTTCGGGCCGGACTACGAGCCCGACGACTACATCAAGGAAGCGTACAAGCGCGCCCGGGATCACAAGTGGTACATGACTGCGCGCATGATTACCGTCCACGACATCTACTCCTTCGACCCCAACGCGGTGGTGAGCTGGGAACCCTTCATTGACATTGTCGGTCGTAACTTCAGGCAGCCGGACGAGGGCTTGGGCTTCGACAACAGCCCGGTCTCGCACATGTGGCGCACGATCCGGCGTCCGACAAAGTATCTCTAAAGCTTGATACCGTGGCCCGTTCAAGACGTTCCACCGCTGCGCTCCGTTCCAGCCGTTCAAATCGTTCGAGGAACTAAGAGCAAAGCGGAAGAAATTCGACGTTTCGGGAATTCCCGAATTTCGAAAGTTCTGCGTTTTGTTTCTTTAAACGATTTGAACGGAGCGTAGCGGTTGAACTACTTGAACGATTTGAACCCAACCGTTGTCCCGCAACCCGAGGCAGTTGGCCGCCCTGTAGTGAAGCAGAGGCGCAAAGCAGTTCGGCAAACGAAAAAGGTCAGTCGGCAATTTAGCCAGGAGGTGTTTCATGGCACAGCGAGTTTGGGAGCAATATTTAACCGAACGAGACCGGGCGCATTTGGCGATGCGGCCGCCACGCGGGCGTGGTTTCGGCGAGAAGCCGGCTTTGCTCCTCATCGATCTCTATCGGTGGGTCTTCGGAGACAAACCGGAACCCATTTTGGAAGCAATGAAAAAATGGCCGAGTAGCTGTGGCCTGGATGGGTGGAACGCTGTCCCGCAAATTCAAAAACTTTTAGCTAAGTCGCGCGAGGTGGGCATTCCGATCGTCCACACGACGGGGCTTGACGGCGCGGGTGTGGCGTCGCGCTCGCCCCAGCGCGAGTCGGACCTTCGGGCCAATCGAGACCCAGAGGCACAAGACCGACTCAGACGCCGTTACGATATTATTGATGAGTTAGCGCCGCTCCCAGGCGAGACGATTCTGCGCAAGGCTTCTCCCAGCGCTTTCTGGGGTACCCCGCTGATGGGACATCTCAATGCTCTCCATATTGACACGATCATTACTTGCGGCGAGAGCACAAGCGGATGCGTGCGCGCGAGCGTTGTCGATGGATGCACTTATCGTTTCCGGATGGTCGTCGCGGAGGAATGTGTATTTGATCGTCACCAGGCGACGCACGCTATGAACCTATTCGATATGAATCAAAAGTATGCCGACGTCTTGGCGCTGCAGGAAGTGCTGGACTATCTGGACCTTTGGCGTAGCCGGCAGCGTAGCGGTCAAATCAAAGCGGGAAGCGAGGCGCCGTCAAGCAAGGTAGCAGCGGCTGGGATTGCCTAAAACGCTGATTAAGTGTTTCAATCCTTGAGATTACTCGGAGTCCAAAAGTTATGGCTGGTGCAGGCTGAGACGAGACCAGATTGAAGGCGCATTTAGGGAACGTTGTGTCCTAGTTGTGTCGGACCGCCGCAAGGCGAAGGATTGTCTGGCGGTGGTAACGGCGGTCACGCGTTTCGAGATTCCCTAAATATTGATCAGCGCCCCGTTCCGGTCGTTTCAAATGTTCAACCGCTTCGCTTCGTTCAAATCGTTTAGAGAAACAAAGCGCTGAACTGCGAAATTCGGGAATTATCGAAAGGTCGACGTGCGTCGGAAGCCACTGCAGGTGGCAGTTTGGTTTTCATCGAAGATCAACAGCAAACTGGTAGTCGAGAGGATGTGTCGCCAACCCCTTTAGATTGACCGCTGATATCGCGTTTAAATCCAAAATCGAAAATCCAAAATTGACTGAGTGAAGGTTACGGCAGCGAATTCGCCGAGGAAAATGAGGTTCTAACGCGGGAAAAAAAGATCCCGTGGCAGGAATTCACCGAAGCTGCTGAGACTTAGTGGTCCGACCTCAACAGCGGCGCCGCCGGAATTAGGTTAGCGTGGTTGCTGAATATCGCTTTGAAATAGGTATAACCCAACCAGAGCATCAAAATACAAGACTTGACCCTCTAGCGTGTGATTTGACCCTCTAGCGTGTGATTTTGCCATTCGCTATGAACTGCTCATTGCTCGGTTCTATCAAAGAAAGAAAGCCAAGACTCACGGAGTGGTAGCGATCAAAGCGGTGGCCCACAAGCTCTCACGGGCTTGTTACTACGTCATGCGCGACGAAGTGCCGTTCGATGTCGGTAGAGCCTGCTTCACTATTGGAGTCAATTGAGCGGCGGCCAAGACGCCAGCAGCCTGCCATAGCCTTGAATCGAGAACTTATGACCCAAGCGTGACAGGATGTGCCACAGCATCGCGGGGTTGCTGGCGATGACAGGTAGTTTCAGCTCGCTTTCTATTCTGTCGATGATCGGCAGGGGATTGAATGGCGCGCCTTGAAAATAGATCGCATCCGCGCCCGGCGTGTCATGGACGATTTTCTCCATAATGCCAAAGATCTTATCCGCTGCCACGTACGTCCCCGTGCGGGCGCCGAGATATTCAAGGGAAGGGCAGGAGAGCACGGTCAATCCTGATTGCTTTAGCCGATCTTGGATCCGGGAATTTATCTCGTCGTCGAACGGTGTCATGAGAATCAATCTCTTCGAATTAATGGCATGTAGCGCCGCTGTGGCGCCGCGAATGGGGGTCGTCGCGGGAATCGTGATGGCCTCGGTAATTTTCTTCTCGATATCAGGGTTGAGAACCGTGAGCGGCGCGCCTGTTATGATCAAGCCTTCGATCCGGTGATCCCGCACTATTTCTGTGACGCGGCGCAGGACCGCTTCGGTTCTGGCATCAACAGTCGCCTCCGGGCCAACGCCGACGCTCTCGATAGTAAGTTCAACTTCTGCGGGAACCAGCCCGCGAAAGTCGTCGAAGTGGGGCCGGTCGCCGCTGCGTGATGTCAGTAGTCCAATGTGAACCTTTTTTGCGGCGTCCATAAGATAACCTCGCGAAAAATTTTCGTACTTTCACGGTACATTCCATAATTAACTCGCGATTACAAGAAGTCGATTAGAAACCGAACCACTCGTATTCGTTAGTGATCGTTTATATTGAACTTTGAACATTGAACTTTTGAACCGCCGCTTGCCGGAGACGGCTTGAACCGAGCGAAGCGGTTGAACGTTTTGAACTGTTTGAACAGTCAGTAATACACTGGTCGACGAAGAAACGCAGAAAAACGATCTCGACATCGTTCGCGAGAGGCTGAGGTAGCCGCAAGCTCTGAAGCGAAGTTTTACTCAGTGCAGAACAGCGACTCAAAATTGCTTACTCGGAACGAATTATGATATCGGTCAAGCGAATTCAGATACGTAGAAGGAGAAGACATGGCCCTAGCGGATTCCAGTTGGACCTTGAAATCAATCGTCGCTTTTTTCGCATTGTTGTTTTTGCTGCAACCGCAACCGCGGGACGCCACTTCTGCAGCGGCGCCTGCGCAATTGGCCAATGATCCCATCGCCAAAGCGCTGGGACCCGCCGTTATGAGCGCCGCCCTCAAAGAGGGCCGTGTGCATTGGTACGCAGGCGACAACACGGGCGAGTTTTTCAAGGCAGGAGGAAAAGCGGCCTTCGAGAAACGTTTTGGCATCATAATAGAGCCACTGACAGGCCGTCTGCGCGAACACACCGACAGGCTGCGGGCTGAGCAGGCGGCGGGAAGAGTCAATGCCGATACTTTCGATGGGGTTGACCAGTACTTGATGGAGTTGCACCGCTACGGCGCCCTCGAGAAGTTTACACCCCCGATCACGACTCTGGACGGTTACGACAAATCCGTCTTTACCAAGGATCCGGTCGGTTTCTGGACGCCGCTTTTCATAAGCGCGCAAGCCCTGATCGTCAACACCAACATGGTCAAGAAAGACGAGTACCCCAAATCCTATCTGGACATTTTAAATCCTAAATGGAAGGGCCGGTTGGCCACGCGCGATCCACGAAGCGCGGGAGGTGGTGGCTGGCAGTTCCTGCAGATCTATAACCACCCCAAGTTGGGCATCGAATATATTCGCAAGCTGAAAGAAGTCGTCGATCCCTTTATCGTTCCCGGCGGAAGTCGCGAGATGCGCGATGCGGTGTTGCTCGGGCAATTTCCCCTCGGCTTCAGCGGCCGACCGGAATTCCTCACTGATGTTCCGAAAGGCTCGCCGTTGGCCTATCTCGTCCCGCGGGAGGGGGTCACTTGGCTGCCCCACTCCACGGCGCTGGTCAAAAACGCGCCGCATCCGAATGCGGCCAAAGTTGCGCTGACCTGGTTCTACGAGCTCCCCAATCTCCAGCTCTTGGCTAAAGAAGGCGGCCGTATGATCCCTCATCCCAAGATCAAAATGCCTATTCCAGAAATGGACCTGTCCAATAACATCATGATGGAAGGGATACCTTCGCAGCAGCTTGCCGACCCGGGATTCTTCTTCAAGGAAATGGAAAAGATTTTCGGCAGGCGCTGAGCGTTCCCAAGCGCCTGTGAATGATGGAGCGTTGCGGTGCGCGAGCACGGGCAGGAATTTCCTATTCGAGTATTTTGTCAGCCGAGCTCGCGCTTTTTTCCTGGCTCACCGCCGCTTGAGCTTTGACCTTCGATGCTCTCCAAGTTAAAGCCCGCTTTGCGCGCATTGCAGCAGGTCACGCTCCTCTACTATCTCCTGTTTGCTGTCTTGATCATCCTCGTTCTCTACCCGACCCTGATGCTGCTCGCGGCGAGCTTTTTTACCGGGCAACCGGGCGCCTGGGGAAAGTTCACCCTCGACGGCTACCGAGAATTATTAAACACCGAAGGCATCGGCGAGATTGTTATCAATAGCGTTGTCTATGCGACCACCCGGACGGCAATCAGTCTCGTTCTGGCCCTGACCTTTGCGTGGGCAGTGGCGCGCGCCCATGTTCCAGGCCGCGGCCTGATGGAGTTGCTGATCCCGATTCCCTTCTTCATCCCGGACCTTCTCACCGCCATCTCCTGGGTCATGCTCGGCAACCCGCAAAATGGACTGATCAACCAACTCTTCATCCAGGTTTTCGGCGCGCGTGGTCCCGTCGTCGACATTTACGGTTGGGGTGGCTTGCTCTTTCATTCTGTCTTGAGCACCACGTCCTTTCTTTACCTTCTGCTGGTCGGCTTCTTCTACAACATGGATCCCTCCTACGAAGAAGCGTCTGCGGCTGCGGGCGCGACCCCCTCGCAGACGACTTTGAGAGTCACGCTGCCCATGATCTTGCCGGCGATCCTGGGCGTCTCGATCCTGTCGTTTATTCGCGCGCTAGAATCCTTCGAGGACCCCTACCTGTTCGGCACTCCGGGCGGCGTCTACGTCTTCGCCAATGAAATCTATCGGGTGCTGAGACACCGCCATCCGCCGCAGTACAGCACTGCCACGGCGCTAGCCGTGATCCTCATGATCATCACTTTTGTCATGGTTTCCGTGCAGTGGCGGATACTGGGCGGGCGCGAATTCACGACGATCAGCGGCAAGGGTTATCAACCGCGCCGCGTCACGCCACGTCCCTTGGTTCGCTGGGGCATCTTTGCACTCTTTCTAATCTATTTTACTCTGGCCATCTTGATCCCTTTGACGCAGATCTGCGCCAGCTCATTCTTCAAGGTTTTCGGCCTCTACAAGGTGGAGCACTTTACCTTCGATAACTGGCTCAAGGTTTTTGACGACCCGCGCACCATGGGAGGTTTGCGCAACACGATTGTTTTTTCCTGTGCAGCGGCGGCGGGTGTCATCACTTTGGGTGGCCTGATCGGCTACATCCGCATCCGCACGCGCCATTGGCTGGGGCCGGTCATGGAGCTCACGGCCTGGCTGCCGTGGACCATGCCGGGGATTGTCCTCGGCCTCGCTTTGCTCTGGGCCTGGATATCTCTTCCCCAGCCGATCAATCTCTACGGCACTTCAATGATCGTGATTCTCGGTTTGGTGGTGAATGGCTTGCCTCTCGGCACCCGCACCATGCAATCGGCGATCATGCAAGTCAGCAAGGACCTGGAAGAATGCTCGATGGTGCACGGCGCTTCGTGGCTTCAGACCATGACTCGTATCGTCTTGCCGCTCCTGCGCATCGGCATCGCCGCCGCCTTTGTGATCGTCTTTGCGCTCTCGGCGCGCAGCCTGACCATCCCCCTGCTGCTGTACTCCTACGGCACGGAAACTCTGACCATCGCGCTTCTCTATTATTATGAAGAAGGATATCGCAATATCACCGCCGTGATCGCCATGATTCAGCTCGGCCTGGTGATGGGCTTATTACTATTGGAGCGGCTGACGCGGCCGCGCCAAACCAGCTAAAAAAGCGACTCTCAGGTTAGGAGAAAAACATGGCGATCAAATTGAAGGGCGGATGGGCAATTTTTCAGTGAGAACTAACCACGCGCACCGCGTGGAACCAAGCGAAGCGGTGGAACCCTAGAACGACTGGAACCCGCTCGCTGATCTGAACGATTTGAACGGACCCCGGACTAGATCCGGGGGATTGAACGTTTTGAACCACTGATATTCGTTAGCGTGATGTACTCTCTTCCCAGCCCGGCGGCACCCAGTTCTGCCAGCCACCCTCGGGCTCTGGTTCGCCACGCGCCTGCGCCTCGCGCCGCAGCGCAACGACATGCTGGTCGGTGGCGTTCGGTCCCATGTAAATGCTGCGGGCCCACTGCCGCCGCAGCGGATCGCGGACGGAGAGTCGCATCCTGCCGACTTTCTCCACCTCCAGCTCTACCACTTCGCCGTCCTGCAGAGGACCCAGGCCCTCATGGTTCGTGCCACAGGCAATGATATCACCGCTATTCAGGGTCATAATGGTGCTGGCAAAGTGGATGAGCTGCGGCACCTTGTGCTCCATGTCGTCTGTGACATAGTCGTGGTATAGCGCGCCGTTGTTGTAGAAGCGAATGCGCAACTGGTTGGGATCACCAATCTCATCCAACGTCGTGATGCAGGGCCCGATCGGTCCGAACGTGTCAAAGCTCTTGCCCATCCAGCTCCCCTGCCGCCAACTGAAGCGCCCCTCCACCCGGGCGGAGACGTCAATGACACCAGTGCAGCCGAACACGGCCTGGCGCCAATCAGCCTCCTTGACGTTCTTCGCTGGCCCCTTGAGCACCAACCCGAGTTCCGCCTCATGCTGGAAAACATAAGGGCCAGGACCATCATAGAATGGCGCCTCGGTGATCTCGGGCAGCACAATGGTGTCGCCATCGCCGATCACGGCATCGGAGTTTTTTAGAAACATGTTCAGGGCGCGTGGCGCGCGCTGGGCGTGTTCCCAGTAATTGGCGATGCAGTTGAGAAATTTCCCAGGCCGCGGCAGCGGCGGCCGCAGGCGGACTACGTCCAGTGGCAACGGCGCTTTGCTGTCAGCGAGCCGCTCGAATGCCGGCCGCACCTCGTCAAAGTGATCGATGATCTGTGCCATAAGATGCTGCGGGGAGTGCGCCACGAGATGGGCGGTGGCGGCTGACACATCGACGATACCCTGGTCTGTGAGCACGCCGGGACGGATACGGTGGTCAGCGCCTGGACCCTCAAATAAGCCAATACGCATCTACTGATCTCCTTCAAATTTGAACCAGTGGATTCTCAAAGTATTAGTGGATGAGCGCCGTCGTGCGTAGCACTCAAGAAAATTCTGGCGGCAACCCCTGACGCTCGCTAATTGAAACGGCTTGAACCGTTTGACCGTCCTGAACAATTTGAACGGAGCGAAGCGGTTGAACGATTTGAACCACTGACATTCGTTTCGTTAAGCAGGAGGAGCGAACCAGTAACACACACCAGGCCTGACGGCCGCGCCTGACCCCGCGCCGTGATGGGGCCGATCATAAGCAAAAACGCTCCCGCCAATAATGAGCTACCTCGGTTCTATACCACGACGGTCTCAGCATACAAAAGGATACCAACGTCGCTTGCCGGCGAACGATTGGAACGCTCAGTAGCATTCAACGATTTGAACGGAGCAAAGCGGTTGAACGGCTGGAACGTTTTGAACCCTCAACCGTGGGAGCGAAGCGGTTGAACGTTTTGAACGATTTGAACATTCGATATTGTTCGCGAGGTCCTTAAAGCCACAAAGAGAAGTGCCCATGAGCGCGCCGACGATTTCAGCTTTGCAAAGAAAGCGGACAGCGAGCGACGCAAACAAGCTTGAAACTTGGAAGCAGCATCTGAGGCTTTGC